>NZ_JUEI01000008.1:0-75188 GCF_000802655.2 Paenibacillus sp. IHB B 3415
ACCTGGTTTGGGACCAGGGGGTCGCATGTTCAAATCGTGTCATCCCGATAACACAGCTAATAGCTGGCAATGAACTCTTACTTCGGTAAGAGTTTTTTGTTGCGTTATTAAAGGAACGTATGTTCCTTTAATCGTCTAAAAAAAAGACAACCTCTGCCGGGATGCCGATCCTTGCATAATAGCTCTGTAAAGATTCATCCTGCTCGATAGAAGTTCCAGCGGATAGCAGCTTCACTGCGAATATATTAGCCTGACGCTCCAGCTTCCCTGGTGAGAAAAAAGAGTTTTCCTCCAGAAAAAAACGGTTGACCCCTTTATGCAGACGGTCATGAGCCAATTCATGCGCACATACAAACCGCTGCCACTCCAAAGGCAGCTCATTATGAATGACGATAAACCTTCTTCTTAACTTACGGTAATACAAGCCCTTGGTGCCTTCGCCCAGATTGATGAACCTGATGTGAATGCCGAGAGCCCCAGCCAGCTCGAAGGGGTTGTTGGTTTTATATTTTTTGACCAGACGCTTGATTAGCTCATCCATATTCTTCACCCGCAGCATGTTAATAGTTGTATGATTGCCTGGCTATTCCTTCGTACCTGAATCGTGCTTGGGCTTAGTTCTTTTGTTCATCTGCTTGGCCTCCCAGAATAGGCCTGTTAATACATCCTTGATCCGCTGCTTATCCTCCTTGTTCAGTGGGATTCCGTCGAACATCAGCTCGCCATCATCCTCAAGCATTTGACGGAAATCCCGTTTATCCTTACTCGTAGCCCATGCGGGCACTGATCCTCCAGTACTGCTCTGTGATTCGGTTAAATG
This sequence comes from Paenibacillus sp. IHB B 3415, assembly GCF_000802655.2. Classification (NCBI taxonomy): domain Bacteria; kingdom Bacillati; phylum Bacillota; class Bacilli; order Caryophanales; family Paenibacillaceae; genus Paenibacillus; species Paenibacillus sp. IHB B 3415. The sequence goes on from NZ_JUEI01000008.1 coordinate 821, forward strand.
ACCGGCATGGCCCATAAGCTCCTCATAAGAGACATCGGTCGCTTCAGCAATCTTACGCAGTGTAGCCGGCTTAGGGACGCCCCGCAGTCCATTCTCTATCCGCGAAATTTGTGCTCCGCTAATTCCGGCAAGGGATGCCAACTGATTGATTGTCAGTCCCTTTCCTTCCCGAAGCTGTTTCAGATAGTTCCCGAATTCCTCTGCCATCGTTAACCACTCCTTATCACCTAATAAGCTGTTGCTATTAATATAAGCTATTTATGCCAATAGGTAAACAATAAAGCGGCTATTATTGCCAAAAGGTAAGATAAATAATGAATATAGCTTGTTTATGCTCTAAAACGGGCCTAAATGGCATTTTACGGAATTGGCAGATAAGTGGTATATTATTGAAAAAGGCGAACAACATACGAACAAGTAGAATTTTACCACATTTGGCTGGAAAGGTCCGCAATAAAGTTCTCAAATCTGTATGACATCAAAAGGAGTGGTTAACATGATGATTCTATCTTCACTGCCCGAGCTTGACCGCCGTCTTACTCAGGTCACTATAGAAAATATGCTGGAGAAATACCGTATTTTTAAGACCGTAACTTTCGAGGCTAAGGAGGCCGGAATTACGTACTCTTATACGGAAAGATTTCATGGCGCGACTAATTCGGTTACGGATCAGACGGCGGCTATAGCAACTCATAACGTGGATGTGCCTGCGGCAAGAAGAGCATACTGTGCAATGATAGATTCCGTAGTAGAGAGACTTACACTTAGGGAGCAGCAGCTTGTGCGGGAGCGTTACTTGCGCAGAGAGGAGAGCTACGACTACACGATCTATAATCATGTGTTTGATCCCCCGGTGAGCAAGGACACTTACGTGAAAATAAGGTCGAAGGCGTTCTATAAGATGGCGCTGGCGCTCGCAGATCTGCAGTTGTTGTCATTAGCTTCGCTAGAGAAAACATCAGGGACCCGCAAGTAGAAATAGCAGACTGCCTGCTGTAGCTGAAGCGTTTCACAGTTAAGATAATAAGAAGTACAAGATGCCGTGTTGCCCAGTGGGTGATGCGGCTTTTTTGCGGCCACTGGTACCTCCTTTTTTCATCCCAAGGGTCTCCGGAAGTTAGTCCTTTCTCCTCTATAATAGCGTCTGCACAAGGATTCAAAGGGTCTATATTTATAACATGGCAAATGAAGCAGAAGGACACCACTGGAGCATGAATGCTCTACAAGATACAGTCCCTTGGTGGCTGAGGCACAAGCGTGGTGAAAGTTCCTTCAGCAGTTGCCTAATACAAGGCGGATATTATTCTTGTCAGGATAGTATCCGTTGTGATTTCCAGGAAGGGGGGAGGGATTATCACAACTAATCTTGAGAGGAATGAAATCATGACTGTACAACAATTGCGGGAGAACATCACGGAGGCGCTGGCACAGTTTTATCCGGCTATTCCTGTCTATGTGGAAGGGGACAAGCCGCAGTCAGCCTACTTCAGACCGGGGCTCATCTCAGCAACGTACGACCGGCAGCGTGAAGGCAGATACATGGCGGTGTACCGTTTCGGTATCCGCTATGAGCAGGGAGGTCTGCTGGATGCAGAGAGCATGGCGGACGGCTTGTGTGAAGCGCTGGCGGCCAGGGAAAGCGGGAATTCTTCTTTTCGTGTGATTCGCCAGTCGTGGGAGGCAGGAGCAGAGGGACATGGGCCGCTGTTCACAGTGGACTATATGCTCTATCTCCAGAAGCAGCCGGAGGGCGAGGCAGAACTGATGGGTCACTTCACAGAAGGAGCACGGCTGAAATGAATTCAAAGGAAATGAATGCAAGTGAGCTGAAGCGGGGCGGGGAAGACCGGAATGCTTTTGGTAAAAAGCAGATTATGGGTTCGGTCTTATTTTCGCCGAAGGAAAAAGATGTACTGGATGTAGTTCTGCATGAGAGCGAGAGCTACAGCCTGGAAGAGGCTAAGCAATTAATGAAGCTTTATCTAAATAAGGAGGTTATCTAATGGCTGGAGGAACATGGACAACACAAAACAAGGTGCGTCCGGGGGTATACGTAAATGTGGCTTCGAACGGAAGCGTGTCAGGTAAAATGGGGGAACGCGGTACGGCGGCCCTGGTGCTTACGCTGCCTTGGGGACAAGCTGGAGTCATTCTTAAGCTTACTGCCCAGGATGATTTCAAGCAGAAGCTAGGGTTTGATCTGACGGATGCTGAGCTGCTGCCGGTAAGAGAGGTACTGAAACGGGCCGGTACGCTGCTGCTCTACCGCTTGAATCAGGGAGTTAAGGCTACGGTCACCAATAATGGGGTTCAGGTTACTGCATTGTATGGCGGGGAACGCGGCAATGCTCTCAAGGTAGTTATCGAAAAGAATATCGACGACAATGCTCAGTTCGATGTGCGGACTTTGCTTGAGAATACAGAGGTGGACAAGCAGACAGTAGCTACGGCTGCCGGGCTGACTGCGAACGACTATGTAGAATTTAAGCCGAATGGACCCGATGCGCTGACGCTGACAGCCGGGATGCCGCTTGTAGGCGGTGCAAATGGTACGGTAACCAATGCAGAGCACAGCGATTTTCTGGCGGCGCTGGAGGTTCAGGACTTCCAGACTGTGGGGCTGGTATCCGAGGATAACACACTCAAGGCGCTATATAGCGCTTATGTGAAGCGTCTGCGCAATACGGAAGGCAAGAAGGTCCAGGCGGTATTGTCCGATTATGCTACGGCTGACCATGAGGGCATTATCAGTGTGGCAAACGGTGTGGTGCTGAGTGATGGAACTGTGGTGGATAAAGCGCATGCCGTGGCTTGGGTAGCCGGTGCTACTGCCGCCGCTGCAGTGAACGAATCTCTGACTTATCAGGCCTATGATGATGCCGTTGACGCGGATGTGCGCTTCAGCCATTCCGAGACCGTAGCCGCGCTTACAGACGGTGAACTGCTCTTTACGTATAATGGCGGCCGGGCTGTGGTGGAGCAGGATATCAACACCTTCACTTCCTTTTCACCAGACAAGGGGAAGGCATTCTCCAAAAACCGTGTGCTGCGCGTGCTGGATGGAATAGCCGGTGATTTGAAGCGGATTTTTGAGAATTACTTCATTGGCAAATTGCCGAATAATGAAGACGGGCGTGCGCTGTTCTGGTCGCAGTGCGTCACCTATATGAATGATCTGCAGAACCTGGGGGCGATTGAGAACTTCAACGCACAGAGCGATATTGTAGTTACTCCCGGATCGGACAGTGACAGTGTTGTGCTGGATGTGGCTGTGAAGCCGGTGGATTCCGTAGAAAAAGTATATATGAAAGTGAAGGTGGTTTAAGATGACATTCTTGAAAGCCAGCGATACGCTATCCGGCCAGGAGGGCCGGGCCTATGCCACAATTAACGGACAGACGGAAGAAATGTTCTATGTAAAAACGCTGGAAGCCACGGTGGAGAAGCAGAAGGCGGAAGTGAAAACGCTTGGTCGCCGCGGGGTGCAGCATAAGGCAACCGGATGGTCGGGCAGCGGTACGATGACGATTTTCTATATGACGAGCCGTTTCCGCCAAATGATGCTGGAATACATGAAGACGGGGATTGACCAATATTTCAGTATTATTGTGACGAATGAAGACCCGTCCTCTACAGTTGGCGCACAGCGCATCATGCTGAAGGATGTCAATCTGGACAGTGTCATTATGGCCTCGCTGGATACGGAATCGGATGCGCTTGAGGAAGAGGTCAGCTTTACATTTGAGGATGTGGAATTGGTTCAGCCCTTCAGTGCCCCGGCAAATTCCGGCCAATAAAGATTAAGCAGGCATATCCATAGACAAGAGCTGGAAAGACCCGGGCGTATTATATGGCGGCGGGTCTCTTCTCTGTCTATACACATTAAGAATCCGGGAGGAACAACATGAGTGAATTAAGTTTGTTTTTTGCACAAAATGCGGCATGTGATACAACAGAGGAGTTTGTGGTCTCGCAACGTTTCAAGGATAAGGAAGGTAAAGCTGCCGTCTGGAAGCTGCGCAGCATGAATGAGGATGAGAACCAGGAATGCCGCAAAGCTGCAACCCGCAAGGTCAAAGGAAAGAACGGCACCTACACCACGGAGATTGATCCCAATGAGTATATGGCCAAGCTGATGACGGCAAGCGTAGTGCATCCGGATCTGAAGAACACCGAGCTGCAGCGTTCTTATGGGGTGATGGGGGCCGAATCACTGCTGCGCAAAATGCTGCTGCCCGGTGAGTTCGCCGCGCTTGGTGAGCGGGTACAGGCCCTGAACGGCTTCGCTACAGATATGAACGAGCTGGTAGATGACGTAAAAAACTAATCAACGAGGGCGATGGTGAGGCCAATCTGGCCTACTACGCCCTCCACGAGCTGCATATTCTGCCGCATGAGCTGATGAAGCTCTCCGTCCGCGAACGTGCGGCGATCTATGCCATGATTGCTGTGCGCGTGGACAAGGAGAAGCGGGAGCGCGCCCGGAGCAAGGGGAAGAAGAGATGAAGGGGGTGAATGAATGGAAATTACGAGTACAGCATTGGTTCCCGTAACAGCATTAACCGTCTGGCAAAATGTGAACTCACAGTGGGACCGGCTGAATCAGAATTTTAACCGGGCCAGCCACTCGCTGGGTGAACTGCAGCAGATACTGGAGCGAGTGTATGAAGAGAAAAACAAGTCTTTCATGGAAGGGTTCATGCAGTCTCAGGAAGCGGCCAGACGGATGGCGGATGAAGGTGACTCTTCCAGGTCCCGCCGCTCTGCGGACAGTTCTAACGATGACGATCCGGATAATAACGATGTCCGGAATGCCAAAAGCGGATTCATGGGTGAGGTTCAAAAAATAATGAAGGCACTGGACGTAGGCGGATTCGAACTAATCACTTACGTTGGGGAAAAAGCCATAGGTTATATGCAGAACAAGAAGAAGGAAGCTGCAGCGGAAAAGGAACAAAAGGCAGCAGAAAAGGCACGGAAAGCAGCGGAGCCGGGATTCCTCTCCAAAACGAAGGACTCCTTAGGTTCACTGGACCTTGGAGGTGTGTTCGATAAGGTTAAGTCTCTGGGTACGAAAGCGATAGCTGCCAACGCAACGGAGGAAGATAAGGGGAAATGGAACAAGCTGCAGGGCAACATGGATAGCGCAGTTGAAATGATGGGTCAAAAAGCCATCGTTGCGTTGCGTCCGATTCTAGATACCTTGAATAATGCATTTCAGTCTGAAGGAATGTCTACTGCACTAAATCTGATCGCAAATGCATTCTTGGTAATAGCTACTGTAATTGGAGAAGTTGTAAATGGCATCTTGTATATGTTTACAGCGTTCCAGGAGAACTGGGATGTTGTAGGGCCGATCCTTGCGGCCATTGCCATTGTCTTCATAGCTGCAATGATTGTGCAGTTATATAATCTTGCTGCCGCGTGGCTTGTAGGCATGTGGCCGATCCTTTTAATTGTTGCGGCTGTAGCGCTGCTTATCTATATTCTTCAACAAGCAGGTGTGTCCGTAAACGAGGTAGTGGCTTTTATCGGGGGAGCTTTTGGCTGGCTGAGGGCAACTATAGAGAATTTCATAATTGGTCTGTACAATAACTTTGTTTCATTTGCAGACTTCTTCCGTAACTTGTTCATTGATCCGACGTATGCGGTTCAGAAGCTGTTTTATGACCTAGCCACGAATTTCCTGGGCTTCATTTACCAAATGGCGTTAGGTGTTGAAAGCTTTGCAGGCGGTTTCGTAAAGGCCATAGCAGACGGCATCAATTTTGTGCTTAAGGGAATTCAAGTTATGGCAGGGTGGTTAAGCAAATTCCCCGGTTTTGAATTTTTGGCCGATTTCAAACCCAACTTTCTTGAAGCAGAGAATCCGCATGTCTTCAGTGATATGGTTAAGAATGCTCAAGGTACCCTGGAAGAGCCTACATCCGATAAGAATGTATACAAAACCGAAAAGAAAGGATTTGTGGATACCGCCAAAACAGTAAAGGAGTATGGGGACAAGGCAGCAGCTCTCCCCGAAAAATTCAATACCAAGCTGGATCAGGCCAAGCCAAAAGATGATAAATCCCAGAATCCTGCTCAAGCCGCAGCAGCGAACATCAACAGCGTCAACAAAGTGGGCGAAGTCGGTTCCATTAATGAAAAGGTCGATATCTCCAGCGATGATCTGGATATGCTGCGGGAGCTGGCGGAGATTCAGTCGATTCAGAATTTTGTCGAGCTGACGCCAACTGTGCAGGTAACAACGGGTAATATTAATAACTCCGGAGATATTGACTCCATCATCACGAAGATCGGACAAAAGCTGAAAGAGGAATTTGTCTCTACGGCCCAGGGGGTGTATACGTAACGTGGAAGAGTATGGGTTCTATCTTAGCTTCAACAACTATGAAGAGGTGATCCGGCTTCCAGTTAACCCTGAGACCCTCGAGATCAAAGAGAATGGTGACAGCAAGAGCTATACGGTCATCGATTTTGGCGAGATCAATGCTATTGCATATCCGAAGCTGACGGAGATCACCATTGAGAGTATTTTTCCGGCACAGTATTATCCGTTTGTGGTGTATTCCGGCGAGAATGCCGGCAAGCTGCTGAAGCCCTATGAATATGTGGAGCTGATCCGGAAATGGATGCTGAGCCGCAGGCCGGTCCGGTTTGTTTTCTCGGGGCTGAAGGCGGTGAATGTGCAGGATACGCAGACTCCAGATTGGCTGAAGCAGGCGAATGCGCAGGCTGAGCAGACTTTTACCGGGGACATTGGCATCAATATGGCGGTTAGTATTGAAAGCTTCTCCTGGAAGCTGAGTGCGGGTTCTTCCGGGGACATCGAGTATACTATCGGTCTCAAAAAGTATGTATTCTACCAGGCGTTAGCCATGAAGGTTGACAACAAGGGTGAAGTGAAGACGCAGCAGAAACGGGCAAGCGAGAAGACAGCACACGCCACTTATACGATCAAAGCCGGGGATACCCTCTGGTCCATTGCTCAAAAGCACCTGGGTGACGGCAGCAAAAGCAAAACTCTGCAAAAGCTTAACAGTATCCCGGACAGTGAACTGAAGAAGCTTAAAATCGGCAGAGTGATTAAGCTGTCGTAGGAGGCCAAGCACATGGAATTGATTGTAATCAATAAAGAAGGCACGATCTGGGATGTTTCCGGGATTGCCACTGATATCTCATGGAAAACCACGCGTACCGGAAAGCCTGCTACACTCGAGCTTACGCTGGCGGACAGCGGGATTTACCAGCATGCGAAGTTCGGCATCAGTAACGGGGATATTGTGCAGTTCAGGAAAGACGGGATTGATGTGTTCTACGGGTTCGTCTTCAGCATCGATACGGGAGCGAATCAGGAAATTAAGCTGACGGCGTATGACCAGATCCGTTATCTGCTGGGCAACGGCAGCTATGTGCTGCAGGATATTACTGCAAGTGAGCTGATCCGCAAAGTCGCTACAGACTATGGCCTTCGGCTCGGAGTGCTGGACCCGGCGAAGTACACGATCCCCTCCTTGATCGAGGATAATAAAAAATTGCTTGATATTATTATGGGCGCCATCGGCAGCGAGCTGCAGTATATGGGCCAGCTGATGGCTTTTTATGATGATTTCGGAAAGCTGACTCTGCGTGCGCCTCAGGCAATGCTACTGAATGTAATCCTTGGTGCTGGTCATTATCTGTATGATTATTCGCTTAAAAGAAGCATTGACGATGATACGTACAATACGATCCTGCTCTATCAAGACAATGAGGAAACCGGCAAACGTGAGTTTTTTCCGGCAACGGATAAGGAAAATGTAGAACGCTGGGGAATTCTTCATCTGTACCAGAAGGCGGATGACAAGGCGAATTTTGCGCAAATCCAGGAGAAGGCAGGCAATCTGCTGAAGCTGCATAACCGCGAGAAGCTTAGCCTCTCTGTACAAGCGATTGGTGATATTCGGGTCCGGGCCGGGAATTTCATCTATGTTCTGCTTGATGAGTTTGAGACGCAGCTGTTTCTGGTCGACCAATGCAGCCATAAGATTTCAGGCGGGGAGCATACGATGTCCCTAGACATTAAGGTGGTGTAGAAGACATGCTCGATATTATTAAACAAGCAAGCCTCGGGGCCGTATCGAATACGAATCCGGTGGCTTTTTCTTATGGGACGGTAGTCGGGGTACAGCCGTTGCAGATCCAGGTGGAGCAGCGGTTCATTCTGACGGGACCGGCGCTGGTTGTGCCAGAGTCCGTGATGGAGAGCAAGGCAGTGCTTGAGGGCAGAGAGATCTTGCTCCGCCGGGGCCTGGCAGCGGGTGACCGCGTGCTGCTCGTCCGGATGCAGGGCGGGCAGAGCTATATCGTCCTGGATCGGCTGGTGGACCTATGATCCCGGCAATCGGCAGATCGGGTCCGGTTACAGCAGCTCTTGAGGGGAGTGCAACAGCTTCAGGCATTAGCCCCAGCCTAACGTACCGGATGGACTTTGAGCACAAGCGGATAGCCGGACGTATGGATGAACTTGAGGCAGTGAAACAGGCAGCGGTTAAAGTTCTGCAGACCGCCCGCTTCGAGCATTTGATCTATAGTCCAAACTACGGAACGGAATGGAGTCTCGTACTGGGACAGGACAGGCTGCTGGTCCGGCCGGAGCTGCGCAGAATCGTAAGTGAGGCGCTGCTTCAGGATGAGCGGATTCAGCAGCTTGAGGATGTGGAAATTCTTTTTAACGGTGATACGGTAAGCTTCAGCTGCACAGCTGTCACGGTTTACGGCAATTTTGAACTTAGAAAGGAGGAGGTTGCCGGTGTATGAAGATCAGACCTATGAGGTCCTGCTTGAACGTATGCTGGACCGGGTTCCGGAAGGGATGGACAAGCGCGAGGGAAGCATTATTTATGATGCGCTCGCTCCGGCGGCGGCTGAAATGGCCCAGATGTATATTGAGCTTGAGGTCAGCAACAATCTGTATTTCCCTGATACAGCGGGTGGTGAGTATCTGGAACGCAGCATTGCCTGGACGGGAATCACCCGTCACCCCGCAGGAAAAGCGCAGCTAAGCGGAAAGTTCTATACCAGCGGAGGGGAACTGCTGGATGTTCCTCTGGGCAGCCGGTTTTCGCTGGGCTTGCTCCACTTTAGCGCGGCGGAGAAGCTTTCGCCCGGAACGTACCGTCTCGAAAGTGAGACCGCCGGTGCAGAGGGGAATCAGTACTCGGGTACGCTGCTGCCCATCGATTATATCCCGGGGTTGGCCCGTGGGGAGATTACGGCACTGCTCGTTCCCGGTACGGATGCGGAGTCGGATGAGGCGCTGCGCCAGCGGTACTTCGATTCGGCTAGACGGCCTTCGACGAGCGGCAATAAATATCATTATATGGAATGGGCACAGGACACCCAGGGTGTAGGGGGAGCGCGGGTCTTTCCGCTGTGGGCTGGGCCGAAGACGGTAAAAGTGGTCATTGTGAATGCGGAGCACAAGCCTGCTTCCGCGCTGCTGGTCTCTCAAGTGCAGCAATACATTGATCCTGCTCCGGGTCTTGGCGAAGGACAAGCTCCGGTTGGAGCCGTAGTGACGGTGGAATCTGCCACAGGCAAAACCATTAACGTCACTGCCAGGGTTACGCTGGCAGCAGGTTATGCGCTACAGCCGGTCATTAATGCTTTTACAGCGATTCTGGAGAAATACCGCAAAGAGAAGGCTTTTGCTGCCACTTATATCAGTCAATCCGTAGTTGGATCGCTGCTGCTGGATACTGAGGGTGTTATGGATTATAGCGGTCTGAAGCTGAACGGCGGGACGGGAAATGTGACTCTAAACGAAACTGAAGTGCCGCTATTCGGCAATGTCGTACTGGAGGTGTAGCTATGGGATATCCGGAGCAGATTGACGTCTTTCAGGACAAGCTGAACAAAAAAGCAAACGGCAGCAGCTATGTCGTCGAGGAGAAGCTTCTTCTTGCAGGCGGTGTATACAGCGGGCTTCTTGCCCACGATAACATCAATAATCAGACCCTATCCGTCTATACAGGTTCACGCTATAGCGGGACTGAGGTGCGGAATTACTCGGTGTCTTTTCCTGACGAGGCGCCTTGGCGGCGGATGATTAAGATCTATGCCGATGTGCCGGAAGTGTATGTGACTTACGAAACGCCGGGAGATACGGTGGAAGCAGATGATGTGAATCAGCTGCAGTCGGGGCTGACCGCTACACAAAGCGAGCTTGAACGTTACAAAAAAGCCGGGCTGATTGACGGCGGATCTTTCAAAAGAGAGGTGTAAAATGGCACAAACTATTCAAGTGAAACGCGGTACGCGGGCAGAGCTGTCCACTTACGGGACGCTGAAGGCCGGCGAAATGGGCTTTTGTACAGACACGAAGGAGATTTATATCGGAGATGGTACCTCCAATTCCATGGTCGGGCGGGCGTTGTCCGGTCCTGAAGCTTCGCGTCCTGCGGCAACGTCAGTGGGCCGGCTGTATTATGTGAGCAGCGGAAGTAACAGCGGTTATTTGTACTTCGATGACGGGGCGGCCTGGCGCCGGGTGAATGCGCAGAAATTAACAGATCTGACCGGCACCGTGGATGATATCGCAGATGGCACTACCTATGCCAAAGTACTCAAGGCGGACATCACCGCAGGTCATCCCAATAAGGTGTCGGACGGCACCAATACAAAGACCGCAGCAGAGATCAAAACCCATATTGACGATGCCGCTAAGCACCGGTTAATCAATGATACGGGGACGGCAATTACGGATCTGTGGTCTGCGCAAAAAATCAAAAATGAGATTGAGCTGGCCAAGCATAATATCGAGCCTCAGGCCTCGGTCAAGGATCAGAATCTGACCGCTCCGCCGGCCAGCCCGATCGAAGGTGAAAGGTACATCATCCCGGCTGGAGCTACCGGCGCATGGGCAGGGAAAACCAATCAGGTTGCCGAGTACCAGTCTGCAGTCTGGGTGTATTATGTTCCGGTTGTCGGCTGGACGGCTTATGTGGATGATGAACAGAAAATTTACAGCTGGAACGGGACCGCTTGGGTGCGGACGGGCGGGGCGCTACAGACTATTACTGCGGGGAGTGGACTCATCGGCGGCGGACAAGCTGATGCGGTGACGCTGAATATCGGAGCGGGCAACGGGATTTCGGTAAGTGCGGATGCAATTGCTGTCACAGCAGGCAAAGGAATTACTGTTGATGCGGCAGGTGTTGCAGCCAACGTGGACGGAAGCAGTATTGTGTATGATGCGGGCAACGGTAACCGGCTGACGGTAAGCAGTATAGATGGCGGAACATTCTAGGGGGCGGTGACCATGGCACTAAAGACATTGATTCAAATTCGCCGCGGCCTGGAAAGTGCGCTGGGTACGCTTGCCGCAGGCGAACTGGGCTACTGCACCGATACAGGCAAGCTCTACATTGGGAATGGCAGCAGCAACTTGCTGCTGGTAGCCGCCCAAAGCACCGGCGACATGCTGAAGAGCATCTATGATACCAATAACAACGGCAAGGTCGATTATGCGCAGGCTGCGGATAGTGTGCCTTGGTCCGGTGTGGACGGCAAGCCATCCGTATTCCCGCCGGCGGCGCATACGCATGAGTATATGCCCAAAGGTCCGCTAACCTGGAATCAGCTTAAGGGGGTGTAGCCGTGGCCTACGGAGACAGTATATATGGCCTTTTGGAGTATTCGACAGATGGTGTGACGGGGGAGGGGCCGGAGGTTAATGTCCCGGATCTGATGAAGTACCTGCCGGAGTACTACCAGGGCGTGCCCGAGATGGAACAGCTGCAGACGAGCGCCGGTGCGGAATGTGGTGAGCTTGCCTATGCGATGGCTGACAGCGATGCGCAGAAGACTCTGGAGTCTGCAACGTGGAGTCTGTCCCGCTGGGAGCGGATGCTGGCGCTGACTTCGGATACGGGCAAGTCTTACGCAACCCGCCGGGAGATGATCAAGGCCAAGCTGCGGGGTAGCGGAACGACCACTCCGGAGATGATCCGGCGGACGGCATCCGCTTTTTCCGGCGGGGATGTTGAGGTGGTGGAGGTGCCCGGAGCGTACAGCTTCGAGGTACGTTTCGTCGGCACGCTGGGCATTCCGGCGAATATGGCGGGTCTGATCCAGATCATGGAGGAGATTAAACCGGCACATCTGGATTATAGCTTCGTGTACAGCTACACCTGGTGGGACTCTGTTAAGACGCTTACCTGGAATAATGCCCATGCCAGAACCTGGAACGAATTAAGAGTATACGAATAGGAGTGTGAGCGATGAAAACAACGGGTAATTTGGGGCTGAAAAAGCCGGATGGTACAGACATTGTAGATATAACGGATTTGAACGGCAATATGGATATTCTGGATACAGCCGTCAAGGCTGTGCAGGATCATGCCGCTGATGCGGTCAAGCATATCACGGCTGCTGAGCGCACAGCATGGAATGCCAAGGCATCCACCGCTGCTGCTACTGCGTCCGCCGCCGGGCTGATGGCGGCAGCGGATAAGGCGAAGCTGGATGGTGTAGCTGCCGGGGCGAAAAATTATGTGCATCCCAATCATACCGGCGATGTAACCAGTACGGGGGATGGTGTTACCGCGATTGCACCGGGGGTAATTGTGAATGCGGACGTTAATGCTGCTGCGGCGATTGATGCTACGAAGATCGGAACAGGCGTTGTGTCTAATGCGGAGTTTGGGTATTTGGATGGGGTGACCTCGGGGATTCAGGGGCAGCTGAATGGGAAGGCGAATCTGACTACTACACCGCAGAAGACGACGGCTGATATTACCTATTATGTCCGGACGGATGGGAATGATGGGAATACGGGGCTGGGGAATACGGTGGGTGGGGCATTCAAAACGATTCAAAAGGCGATTAACAGTGTTCCTTACCACGTGGACCATGCGGTTAACATCTATGTGAATGCCGGGACGTATGCCGAGGATGTCAAAGTTTCCGACTTCAACGGATCGACAGAGTTGTACATTTATGGGGCAACAACTGCGGCTACAGTGGTTAACTACGTTGTTAATAGCTTTAAAGTATATGGTTGCTCTAATCAAATATATATCCAAGGGTTCACGGCGTCCACAAAAACAAAAACAGCTTTTGATGTAGTCAATACAACATTTTGTCAGCTTGTACTTTGCCGCGCTATTGTATCTACTACGCCGCCATACACTGGCGTGGAGGCGTCAAATGGGTCAACTGTCAGGGTTGCTTCTTGCGAACTATCAAACAGATCAACGGCAATACATGCCACGCAAGGCGCTCTTGTTAACTCATGGGACAATACAGGCACAGGAAACGTCTATGGTATAACTGCGACCGAAGGAGGGACGGCAACTAAAGCGGGTACGCAGGCTTCAAGCGTTCAGGGCGATGCGATTAATAGAGGTACGATAACTAACGGCGTTATCAACCCATGGGGAGATAATACTTGGACGGCACGTTCATTTATGTACGCCACTCACTCAGTCCAACAAACTTTTTCCGCAAATGTTCTTACGAAAGTCATTTACGGTTCGGAAGGTAATGACAATTTAGGAGAGTATGACCCGGCAGCTAGCATTTTTACTGCAAAAATGGCTGGTGTCTACATGATCACAGCATCCATCCAGTTCACAAACGCTATAAGCGGGATTGAGCTGAAAATCGGAGTTGGTTCCGCTAGCGGAGGAACATTATTTATGTCTCATACACGCCCTGGAAGTTCTGGTTATACCGCTGCTAGTGGATCAGCAACGTTGGGGGTGGCGGCTGGTGGGACTTTGGCTATATGGGCAACGGCAACTGCGGGAGTGTCAACGAACCCGGACCCTTCTTACTCTTATTTAATGATTACAAGAATTGCATAAGGAGGCTTGAAAATGAATATAGCATTAGCAATTATGTATCTGTACCCGAATGCTGACCCATTTCGGGATTTTAGTATACAGGACAACGGCCCAGAACCCGTCCTGCGCCAAGGTGCCGAAGAAAAAGGCCGCGTCCGCTACGAAATCAAAACGCCAGATTTCGGTGATGAACCAGTGGAGGGCATCCATTACCGCTACGGCATCGACTACAATCTTCTAGTTGAAGGCGAAGACTATGATCTCGTAGAGCACGGCCCGTTCATCGCGGTCTGGAATCTCGATGTTCCGCAGCCGACAGAAGCTGAACTGCAAGCAGCATGGGAAGCTTACCAGGAATACGAGGCAACCAAGCCGCCGGAGCTGACGGAAATTGAGCAACTGCAACAAGAAAATCTGCTGCTGAAAGCTCAGAACAATGCGCTATCCGAACGGGCGGATTTCATTGAAGACATTATTGCTGAAATGGCAATGCAGGTCTATCAATAATGCTTCGTCTATTATAAGCTCATGCTCATATGGAAAGGTGGTGAGGATATAATGGCATTATTTTTTGCACAACGCGTAACCTTGGGTAAAACCAAGTATAGTGAAGTGCCCTCCACGCTGAAGCTTGCAGTCAAAGAAATTCTGGCAGATAGCGGCCTTGAGTTTCTTGCAACAGAAGAATAGATAAGCCCAGGCGCCCTATAAGGCGTTTTTATTTTGCCCTCGGACCCGTCCGGGGGCATTTCTTTTACCAACTCAGAAGGGAGTGAAGCAATGGACAGCAACGATGTTGCGAATTTGGAGAAGCTGCTACCTTTGGCGGATAAGTATGGGCTGGCCTACATCATCGCTTTGATTCTGCTGATGATTTTTCTTGTGCTTTTGCGGTCGATTGTGAAGGGGAATCTGGTGCCGCGTGAACTGCTGGAGCGTGCCGAGGAAGACAGGGACAGGCTGCAGAACATCCTCGACAAAGAGCGGTCCGACTTCATGGCACCGACACTTGAAGTGCTGCAGCGATTGAAGATCGACCATTCAGCGGGCAACAAGAATTCGGATGGTATTAATGAAGAAGACAGGGGGGGATAACGTGCTGAGTGAGTGGATCAAGCGACTATCTCCCCTGCACCGGGATAGAGAACGGAAGCTGACGCAAGCGGGAATGAGAGTATCGCTCTCTATCCGAAGGTACAAGAATGTCTCCAAAGAAATTCAGGAGGAAATCA
Source organism: Paenibacillus sp. IHB B 3415 (assembly GCF_000802655.2). NCBI lineage: Bacteria > Bacillati > Bacillota > Bacilli > Caryophanales > Paenibacillaceae > Paenibacillus > Paenibacillus sp. IHB B 3415. The sequence goes on from NZ_JUEI01000008.1 coordinate 15,882, forward strand.
GGAACAACGGGTTCGCCGAGTTCCTAATCTATGATCGGGGGGCAGAAGATGAGCATCATTGATATTGTGTCGTTAATAGCGTATTCCATATCCTTTATCTGTGCGTTGCTGCTGATAGCTGCGCTTTTTTTGTATTTCCGCAAAAGGCTCCGGGCGCGCGTGGTCAGTTTGTTTATGCTGGCAGCATTCTTTTTTCTGGGGGCGTATACCGTTAAGATGGCGGTTGCCTTCTGGATAAGATTCAGCAGCACTTCCGGTTCGGACGCTGTGCTAAGCTCGCTGCAATCGGAAGCCTGGGCCATCGCCCAGACGGGCACTACTGTAGGACTGGTCATTCTGACGCTGTTAATGTACACCAAACGCCAGGATTTGTTCTTGGTACTGTCTGAGATCAGGAAAGGGAGGAATCCGCATGCTGACTCTGACTCAGGTTCTAAATAAATCCGCTGCCCGTCTATCCGGGCTTCATCCCGCTGTACTCGCCGCAGCTACAACGCTGATTGAACGCTGCTATGCTTGCGGTGTTTCCATCCTAATTACCCAGGGACTGCGGACGACTGCTGAGCAGGATGCGCTCTACGCCCAGGGACGAACCAAGCCGGGAGCGATTGTCACTAATGCACGCGGCGGATATAGCTATCACAATTATGGACTGGCGGTGGATTTTGCGCTGCTGCTTCCGAATGGTTCAAGTGTTTCTTGGGATATGAACAGGGACGGGGACAATGACTGCACGGCCGATTGGCTGGAGGTGGTGCAGCAGGCCAAGGCAATCGGATTTGAATGGGGCGGGGATTGGACCAGTTTCAAGGATTATCCGCATTTTCAGCTGAGCTTTGGAATGACGCTGGCAGCACTTCGGACAGGAGCGAAGCCTGCTGCGTCAGCAGTAGCGGCGGTGTATGAACGCATCAAGCTCAAGGAGGAACAAACTGTGAAGAGTGAAATTACAGCAACGGTAAAAGTGAACGGTGTGAAGATTGTAGAAGGATTGATGGAGAATGGCATTACTTATGCTCCCGTTCGTATGATCGCAGAAGCGCTGGGCGCACAGGTCGGCTACAATCCGGCGACAAAAACAGTGGATATTACAAGTAGCCACCAGAAGGGAGTGAACTCATGATTAACAGTGAACTGTTTGACAATGTGTTAGCTTTTGCTTCAATACTGGCCGTAGTGATTCTGGCGTTGGTGCAGCTGATCAAAAATAATACCCGTCTGTCGCGGGGCGTTATCCCGTTTGTAGGATTAGGAATAGGGTTGCTGGTTGGAGCGGCAGCGTATCCTTTTACGGATCTCGGTATGACCCTTCGCCTCTGGGCAGGGGGGCTTGCCGGACTGTCTGCTACAGGATTATTTGAATTGGCATTCAATAACCGATGAGGAAACATCATGAAACAAAACGTAACCTTGAATTGACAGCTGGCTCTGCGGAGCCGGCTGTTTTTGTGTTTTACGTCATATAATATTACATACTCACTACATAAAACAGACAATATAAATAGGAAGAGATACATAATTAATTCTGACTGTATAAATAACTGGATTGGTGTATAATCTTAATTGCTGTATCGCTTTACCGCGCAATAAAGTTGAAGATTTCCGGGCGGTTTTATTGTATGATATGAGGAAAGCTTTCAAATAGACAATGTTAAGAGCATTGATCCGGAAGAGGATGGGGGGAGCAGCATGACCGAACTTACGACTACCGTTAGCAAAAGCAACTCCAATAATCTGCTGCGGCGGGACGTACGGTTCCTGGGGAATATTCTGGGCGAAGTCTTGGTACACCAAGGCGGCAACGAACTGCTGGATATCGTGGAGAAGATCCGTGAAACCAGTAAATCGCTGCGCTCATTGTTTTTGCCTGAACTGCACAATGAATTTAAAGAGCTAATTAGTTCACTGGATACGGAGAACCGGCATCAGGTGATACGGGCTTTCGCCATTTATTTTCAATTGGTGAACATAGCTGAGCAGAATCACCGCATTCGCCGTAAGCGCGATTATGAACGTTCTGCCGGGGAGACCGTACAGCCAGGGTCGATCGAAAGCGCGATTCAGGAGCTCCGCGAGCGGGATTTCTCCCACGAGGATGTTCATGAGATCATGAACGGCCTGTCTCTGGAACTAGTTATGACGGCTCACCCTACGGAAGCCATGCGCCGTGCGATCCTGGATATCCACAAACGGATCTCCGATGATGTCATGGGACTGGATAATCCGACTCTGACTTTCCGCGAACGCGAACAGCTCCGTGAGAAACTGCTGAATGAAGTAATTACCCTGTGGCAGACGGATGAGTTACGTGACCGCAAGCCTACCGTGCTCGATGAAGTGCGCAATGGCATGTATTATTTCCATGAGACGATTTTTGAAGTGCTGCCGGATGTGTATCAAGAGCTTGAGCGATGTCTAAGCAAATATTATCCGGGCCAGAACTGGCATGTGCCGACCTATCTGCGTTTCGGTTCATGGATTGGCGGCGACCGTGACGGGAACCCTTCGGTGACTGCGGCCGTAACCTTGCAGACGCTGCGTCTGCAGCGCAAGCTGGCAATTCGTGAATATCAGCGGATTATGCGCGAATTGATGCAGTACCTGAGTTTTAGTACAAGCATCGTCAATGTGACGCCGGAGCTGCTGGAGTCCATTGAGAAGGACCGTAACATTATCAATCTTAACCGGGTTGATGCCTGGCGCAATGATAATGAACCTTACCGGATTAAGCTCAGCTATATGATCTCCAAGACACAGAATGTTCTGGATGATGAGAAAAAAGGTACGCCTGAGCGCTATTCCTCACCAGAGCAATTTATAGATGATTTGAACGTGATTGACCGCAGCCTGCGGCATCACTATGCCGACTATGTAGCAGACACCTACATTAAGAAGCTAATCCGCCAAGTGGAGCTGTTCGGCTTCCATACGTCAACCCTGGATGTCCGCCAGCACAGCCAGGAGCATGAGAATGCGATGACGGAGATTCTGGCCAAAATGAATGTTACACCGGACTACTCCAAGCTGGAGGAGAAACAAAAGATTGAGCTGCTCGAAAAGCTGCTGAATGATCCGCGTCCGCTGACATCCCCTTACCAGTCTTACAGTGAAGGTACGGAGGAATGCCTTGCGGTATACCGGACGATCTTCCAGGCGCAGGAGGAATACGGCAAACAGTGTATCACAAGCTATCTGATCAGTATGGCGGAAGCAGCCAGTGATATTCTCGAGGTCATGGTATTCTCCAAAGAAGTGGGCCTGTTCCGCAAAGACAACGACGGTACGGTTGTTTGTACTTTGCAGGCGGTACCGCTGTTTGAAACCATTGACGACCTCCATGATGCACCGCAGATTATGCATACGCTGCTCAGCATGCCGATCTACCGCGATGCAGTCACTGCGATGAATGATCTGCAGGAGATCATGCTTGGTTATTCGGACAGTAATAAAGATGGTGGTGTGGTTACTGCGAACTGGGAGCTGCGCGTTGCTCTGAAGCAGATTACAGCGACTGCCGATGAATTCGGCATTAAGCTGAAGTTCTTCCACGGACGCGGCGGAGCCCTTGGACGCGGCGGTATGCCGCTGAACCGGAGTATTCTGGCCCAGCCGGCTTCCACCATTGGCGGCGGTATCAAGATTACCGAGCAGGGGGAGGTTATCTCTTCCCGGTATTCGATGAAAGGCATTGCTTACCGCAGTCTGGAGCAGGCGACATCTGCTCTGGTTACGGCGGCTATTCATGCCAGATCGCCACAGGCGGATCTGTATGAAGCGAAGTGGGATGAGATTATTGCCCGCATCTCTGAAGTCTCCCTGAACAAATATCAGGATCTGATCTTCCGTGACCCGGATTTCCTGACGTACTTCAAAGAATCAACCCCGCTGCCGGAGGTTGGGGAACTGAATATAGGTTCACGCCCTTCGAAGCGTAAGAACAGTGAACGCTTCGAGGATCTGCGTGCCATCCCTTGGGTATTCGCCTGGACGCAGAGCCGTTATCTGCTGCCTGCGTGGTATGCTGCCGGAACTGGACTGCAGAGCTTCTATGAGGATAAAGAAGAGAACCTGAAGATCATGCAGCATATGTATGCCAACTTCTCTTTCTTCACGACCTTGATCGATACCCTGCAGATGGCTATTGCCAAGGCGGATCTCGTAATCGCCAAGGAATATGCCGGCATGGGCAAAAACGAAGAGGCGCGGGTGCGTATCTTCGGCCAGATTGAAGCCGAGTTCAAGCTGACCTCCGAGCTGATCCTGAAGATTACCGGCCAGCAGGATATTCTGGATAATGTTCCGGTTATTCAGGAATCGATCCGCCTGCGTAACCCGTATGTTGATCCGCTCAGCTACCTGCAGGTTCAGCTCCTTGCCGAGCTTCGCGCCCTGCGCGATGTGGAGGGCGATGACGCTGAGCTGCTGCGTGAGGTGCTGCTTACTATCAACGGTATTGCCGCCGGTCTGCGGAATACCGGCTGATAATTTTTTGGTGTTAGCTCTTTGAAGTCGGCGAAGCCGCTTCCTAAACCCCGTTCGCCTCTATACTGGAGGCTGAACGGGGTTTTTGCAGTGACGGGGGCCGGGAAACAGTAAGGCCCTGGTGGCCGCCTGGTAGAAGCTGCTGCATCCAAGCAGCTTCGCGCACTTTGCCCCACCCCATTGTTGCCTGAGATATACTTTGGGCAACAAAAAAGAGGTTCACCCCGGCTGATGGAGACGGCGGAGCGGAAATTTGGAACTGGAGGAGCGGCAGCGTTCGCCTTTATTGGCAGATTTCGACCGCAGACTGCGGTTCCAATCAGGAAATCTGCCAATAACAGCGACCGGAAGTCCAAATGTTTCGCGCAGTCCGCGACTAATCAGCCCCCCCGTCCGCTTTTCAGAGTACAATATATATAGAAGGTAACAATACAAACCTTGATTTTTGCAGGAACTTGAATTACGATTTAAATGCTTGTACCGTGGATGATCAAGAGCTGAGATACCAAGGGCGGCAAGTCTGGGGGAGTTAACAGGTGGAGAATCTGGAAGGCAGATTGACAAAGCTCGCCTTGAAGGGCGACCAAAGGGCATTTGCCGAGCTTGTGGAACTATATAAAGACAAAATATATCATCTGGCTTACCGTATGCTGAATAACCGCCATGAGGCGGAAGATATTGTTCAGGAAACTTTTTTGCGCGTGTACCGGAATTTGGACCGTTATGATGATAAACAGAAGTTCTCAACGTGGATCTACCGTATCGGCACGAACCTTTGTATTGACCGGCTGCGCAAGCGGCGGCCGACGTATTCACTGGATGCCGAGATGAACGATCAAGAGGGAATTGACGGGTATTCGATGATTCCGAGCGACAATGTGACACCGGAGACGGAGCTGCTGCTCTCGGAGACACAGAGCCTCATCTATGAGGCCATCGACAGCCTGCCCGTGAAATACAGGTCGGTGATGATACTGCGCTATCTGCAGGATTTATCGCTTCAGGAGATCAGTGATGTGCTGGATATGCCTGTGACGACGATCAAGACCCGTGTGCATCGCGGACGTGAGTTTTTACGTAAAAAATTAGGCCCTAAATTGTAAAAATAGATTATTTTTTTATGAAACTCCTGCATGGCAGTGACGTATGTAAGTTAAGCAAGTCTTATGCGTCCTGCTCCTATGTCTTGAAAGAATTAAATAAGCACTCATGAAAGGATTGGCTCCTATGGAATGCAAACTGGCCGTCTCTATGATGCACGACTACCTGGATGACGACTTGCCCGAACTGCAGCAGAGGGAATTGAAGGAGCATCTTCTATCCTGTACGGATTGCCGTGTGAAGTTCAAGGAACTGGAACAGACCGATATGCTGATGTTTTCCCTGATGCACCAGACCCCTGTTGCCTCGGAGGATCTTGTAGGCCGGATTATGAATTCATTACCGAAACCCAAGAAGGAAAGAGCTTTTATCACCTGGATCAAACGACATCCGGCGCTTACGGCAGCCTCTGTGTTTATCTTCGTGATGCTGATGAGTTCTGTAACTTTTTGGAATCAGGATAGACAGCTTGTAGTCAGAGGGACTGACCTCGATCAGGTTGTTATCAAAGGGGATACGGTTATCGTACCCTCCGGCAAAATCATTTCCGGGGATCTGACGGTGGAGAACGGTAAAACTCAAGTATACGGGGAAGTCAACGGCAATGTGACGGTGATCGACGGCTCGCTGTATCAGGCTTCAACCGCCCATATTTCCGGGCAAGTCAAAAGCATAGACCAAGCGGTAAGTTGGCTCTGGTATAAAGTGACGAACATGTTCTCTGAAGTTGCCTACCGATAGCTAATGTTGGTCGCTTGTAGCAGAAAACTCATTTGCGCCTCTTTTTCCGGAAAGATGGCGCTTTTTTGTTGCCTGAAAACACCAGTTTTGCAATTTGCTTCAGCCCTAAACTTGCAACCGGAGGCTGAACGTTATAACCTAGATATGATACAGTGCTAACAGACAATTTACATAAACCCAGCTAATTTTGAAATGACGGGGGTTTTCGGCAATGAGCTATTTTACCGACCTTACATGGAAAGAGTCCATTAAAGATATAATCGATATTCTGATTGTCAGTTACATCATCTACAAAGTACTGAATATGGTGCGCGGTACGCGGGCCGTTCAGCTCCTGAAGGGAATTCTGGTCCTGGTTGTAATCTGGGGGGGCAGTACCCTATTGGATTTGTACACGCTCAAATGGCTGATGAACCAAATGTTTACATTTGGGGTGTTTGCGATCTTTATTATTTTTCAGCCGGAACTGCGCAGGGGGCTGGAGCAGCTCGGCCGGGGGAAATTCTTCGGGCGGACTGCCGAGAATGATGAAGAGATCAGTAAATTAATTGGTGAAGTTATTAAAGCGGTGAATTATTTAGCTGTGCGCAAAATCGGGGCATTAATCGTCTTCGAGCGGTCCACGGGACTCAACGAATATACGGAATCCGGTATTGCTATGCGTTCTGAGGTCAGCTCCGAACTGCTGATTAACATATTCATTCCGAATACACCGCTGCACGACGGGGCGCTGATTATGCAGGGGAGCCAGATTGCTGCGGCCGCCTGTTACCTGCCATTGTCAGAGAATCCATTCATCAGCAAGGAGCTCGGTACAAGGCATCGCGCCGCCATCGGCATTAGTGAAGTGGCAGACTCCGTATCTGTTGTCGTCTCCGAGGAGACCGGACAGATCTCTCTGGCCATTAACGGACAAATCGTCCGGGATATCAAGGAAGAGTCGCTGATCTCGAAGCTGCATCAAGAGCTGAGTGCAAGCTCACTCCTGAAGGATAAAAGTTCCGCTTTCTGGAAATGGAGGGGGACTAAGAACAATGGATAAATGGATGAAGAATAATAACTTCAACAAAATTCTTGCGCTTGCCCTCAGTATTATTCTCTGGACCATTGTGCATGTAGATACGGCGCCGGCGAATCGGACTACGGTTAATACCGAATCGAAGACCATCGAGAATGTCAAAGTGGAGATCGAAGGCTTCGATAGTGATACCTATGTACTGACGAAGGATGTAGAGAGCGTTAGGATGGAGGTAAGGGGCAAAAAGTCCGATCTTACCTACAAGTTCTCCGATGCCTACCGGGTGTGGCTGGATCTAAGTGATGTGAAACCCGGCGACAATACGCTTCCCTTAATGTATTCGACGCCGAGTGGTGTAACCTTGGATGATATGGTGCCGAATCAGGTGAATGTGCATATTGAGCTGCGGACGACCAAGTCTTTTCCGGTTACCCTGAATATCACGGGGGAGCCTGCAGCAGGTTATCAAGTGGGGAATCCGGTGGTTGATCCGTTATCGGCAGAGGTGACCCTTCCGGCCAGTGAACTCGGACGGGTAGCGAAGGTACAGGGGAATATTGAGCTGGATGGGGAGAATGAGCCGTTCAGTGAGAAGAAGCTGAAGCTCTATGCTTATGACACTGAAGGGAACGAGCTGAAGGATGCTGTGATCGAACCTTCAACAGTGGGTGTAGAGCTGCCTATTACGCTTCCGTCCAAAACACTGCCGCTGGATATCAGCTTTACCGGCAGTCTGCCCGGTTCATTGGTCCTGTCCCGGGTTACACCTGAACAGGATATGGTGACTGTATATGGCAGCACGGAGACATTGCAGAACCTATCCTCTTATGAGGCGGTTCTTAATCTAAGCTCCATTACAGCTGCCGGTACAGAACAGCTGAAGCTGGAGCTGAAGCCGCCGGAGGGGGCCGGGAAGATCGAGCCTGCGGCCATGAATGTATCGGTCTCAACAGCGGAGATCGCCCAGCGGACGATCTCCGCTGTGCCTATTAAGCTGGAGGGGGTAGGCAACGGGCTGACAGCCCTTATATTAGATCCTGTGAGCACTTCCATGGATCTGACAGTATCGGGTGCGCCTACCCTGCTGGACCAGCTGGACCAGGATAATGTCAGTGTGGTTGCTGATGTGGGCGGACTTACGGCTGGAATTCATGATATTCCGCTGCAGGTCTCCCTTCCCCGGTTCATAGCACTGCAGAATGACGGTCCGCAGCTTACTGTAAAGGTAGAACTGCTGGCTCCAGCTACACCGGAGCCTTCTGCCGGAGCTGACAACAGCACGGCTGTTCCTACTACGGAGCCCAGTGCTGAGCCGGCTGCCGTTGAGGAGACGCCCCTAGAGCCGTCTCCTACCCACACTGACGAGTCTGTAGAGCCGACCCCGACTCCGTCACACACCCCTGCGGAGAACGCGGCTACACCCACAGCAGGCGGCAATAACGCCGGCAGTACGGGTGGAACGTAACTTTTTGTTCAAGAACACGTCTATTTATTATGCATCTCATATACACGGAATAAAGAATCAATCATACTATAATTTATTAAGCTGAAGCAGCGTATTAAAAGGAGAAAAAAGATGGGTAAGTATTTCGGAACAGATGGCGTACGCGGAGTCGCAAACCGTGAATTAACAGCAGAGATGGCCTACAGCATTGGACGCTGCGGGGGATATGTACTGGCAGGAAATGTGGAAAAGCCTAAGGTCGTAATTGGGATGGATACACGTATTTCCGGTCCGCTCCTGGAATCGGCACTGATTGCCGGCTTATTGTCCATTGGCGCGGATGTGATCCGCCTGGGTGTGGTATCTACACCTGCGGTTGCTTATATTACAAGATTGCTCAAGGCTGATGCCGGTGTCATGATTTCAGCTTCGCATAACCCGGTGGAGGATAACGGGATTAAGTTTTTTGGCGGAGACGGCTTCAAATTGACTGATGAAACAGAGCTGCGGATTGAAGAGCTGATGGATGCCGAGCAGGATGAGCTGCCGCGTCCGGTCGGATCGGGTCTCGGTACGCTCCGGGTAGATAATGATGCGAAATATCTGTATCTGGAATATCTGAAAACGACGATCGACCAGAACTTCAAGGGCATTAAGGTAGTACTGGACTGTGCGCACGGCGCGGCTTATGAGCTGGCACCACGGCTGTTCAGAGAGCTGGGAGCCGAAGTAATCTCCATCGGTGCAGAGCCGGACGGGCTTAATATTAACGACGGATTCGGTTCCACACATCCGGAGACCCTGCGTGCGGAAGTACTGCGCCACGGGGCGGACCTGGGACTCGCTTTTGACGGCGATGCCGACCGCCTGATTGCTATCGATGAGAACGGCGATGAGGTTGACGGCGACTTTATCCTCTGCATTTGCGGGGATGCCATGAACCGTGCGGGTAAGCTGAAGGACGGTACAATTGTATCCACAGTAATGAGCAATATCGGATTCTACAAAGCTACAGAGAAATTATCGCTGAATACAGCGAAGACTGCTGTCGGCGACCGTTATGTCATGGAAGAAATGCGCCGTGGCGGTTATAACCTGGGCGGAGAACAATCCGGCCATGTAATCTTCCTGGACTACAATACGACAGGTGACGGTATTCTGACGGCGATTCAACTGGTCAATACGATGAAGACTTCCGGCAAGAAGCTTAGCACGCTGAAGTCCATGATGACCAAATATCCGCAGGTACTGGTAAATGTGCGTGTGCAGGACAAAACCAATTATCCGAACAATCCGGCGATTGAAGCCGCGATCATAGAAGTCGAAGGCAAGCTGGGCGACAATGGGCGTGTACTGGTGCGTCCTTCGGGAACCGAGCCGCTGATTCGTGTAATGGCGGAAGGACCGGATAAGGCCGAGCTTGATCTTTTTGTAGGACAGATTGTTGAAGTGGTTCAGCGCGAGCTGGTGTAATTACGCTAATAAAGCAAGAATGGGCAGCCGGTGGACGGAGGAGTAATGTTCGTTCACCGGCTGAACCTTTAGTGTGGACGATGTTTTCAATTGAAATGGATGAAAAAGGTTTTCTTTGCCGCATCATTGCCAAAACGATGTAAGGTGCATATAATAGACTAAGTGTCATTCCAGAAGGAAAGCGGGGATAGTAAGGTTGAAGCAATGCAAGCGCCAGAGCTTGATCTTGTGCGGGGGAGAAGGGAAGACCGGAAGCTGCCAATAAGGGCAGAACGGCCTGAACGGATCACGGCAGATGTAAGCTGACGAGGTGGAGGTGTTCGAAATGTTCGGCGGGGACCTCCCGGTGATGCACCAGAGCCGTAAATGGAAGCGGAAAATGCGAGGGCGACCTCTCACACAACGCTCCTGTGGGTGCCAATTGAAATGTACAAATCATGGGTATGCGCATATGCAGGAAACGCAGATGGTTCTGCCACGGCAGAGGAGAAGACTGTGCATTTTCATGACTATAGATGCAAGTGACAGGTTATTTTGTTGAGCTGTTAATGACAACAACATATTTGCTTTTCTTCAAAACATGCCGTACGGCACGTTTCTTTCCTCATGGCCGCCCTTACTACGAAAATTGGACGGAGGAAAATATAATGTGTGGTATTGTAGGATATATTGGTAATCAGAATTCGCAGGGGATCTTGGTCGAGGGTTTGAAGAAGCTGGAGTATCGCGGGTATGATTCCGCAGGTATTGCCGTATTCACCAAGGAAGGTCTGCAGGTTGTAAAAGCACAGGGCCGTATGGCGAACCTGGAATCCCGTCTCGAAGCAACTCCGCTGACAGGCAGCGCAGGAATTGGCCACACCCGCTGGGCTACACACGGCAAGCCATCCGATGAGAACTCTCATCCGCACACAGATAACACCCACAAATTCTCCGTAGTTCATAACGGGATTGTTGAGAACTATCTGGATCTCAAGGAAGAACTGATTGCCGGAGGAGCTAAATTCTCTTCCGAAACAGATACCGAAGTTATCTCCCATCTGATTGCGCGTGAATACAATGGGGATATCGTGAAGGCTGTGCAAAAAGCGATCACTTATATGCGCGGTGCGTTCGCGCTGGGTGTTCTGACTGAATATGAACCGGATAAACTGGTAGCAGTACGTCAGGCCAGTCCGCTGATTATTGGTCTTGGAGAAGGCGAAAACTTTATCGGGTCTGATATTCCTGCACTGCTGGAATACACCCGCAACGTATATATTCTGAACGACGGCGAAATGGCTGTATTGACACGGGATGCTGTCGAATTGATGACGATTGAAGGCAACTTTATTTCTCGGGAAATGATTACTGTCGATTGGGATGCTGTTACCGCAGAAAAAGGCGGTTATGAGCACTTCATGCTGAAAGAAATCCACGAGCAGCCAAAGGCTTACCGCGATACAATGCGCGGCCGGATGAATGCTGCAGGCAACAAAGTCATTCTGCCTGAGCTTAACCTGACTGAAGAACAAATTAAGAACATCCGCAATATCCAGATCGTCGCTTGCGGTACTGCTTATAACGCAGGTCTCGTAGGACGTAACCTGATTGAGTCCCTGGTGCGTATTCCGGTAGAGAATGACATTGCTTCCGAATACCGTTACCGTGCGCCGATCGTGACTCCGGAAACACTGGTTATCGTAGTCAGCCAATCCGGTGAAACTGCAGATACACTGGCCGCTCTTCGTGAAGGTCAAGCCAACGGAGCCCATGTTCTGGCAATCACCAATGTAGTAGGCAGCTCTATTGCCCGGGAAGCAAACAGTGTACTGGTAACACTGGCTGGTCCGGAAATCGCTGTAGCATCGACCAAAGCTTACACTTCCCAACTGATCGCATTCACTTTGCTGGGTCTGTACCTGGCTGAAGTACGCGGCACCCAGTCTGAACCTGAAGTGGCTAAGATTCTCGCAGCTATGCAGTCTCTGCCTGAGCAAGTAGAAGTAATCCTGGCTCAGAAAGACGCAATCAAAGCTTACGCTGAGCAAATCGCTGAGCATAAGCACCTCTTCTTCATCGGCCGCGGTGTAGATTACGCAGTAGCCCAAGAAGGATCGCTGAAGCTGAAAGAAATCTCCTACATTCACTCCGAAGCTTATGCTGCGGGGGAACTGAAGCATGGTACACTGGCGCTGATCGAAGAAGGCGTTCCTGTCATTGCCCTGGCAACTCAGGAATCCGTGCTTGAGAAGACCGTCAGCAACATCAAAGAAGTGAAAGCCCGCGGCGCACATGTCCTGGCGATCACTCATGAAGGACACAAAAACGATCTGCTCAGATCCGTTGACCAGGTGTTCGTGATTCCTCAGACCCTGCCGCTGCTGACTGCTGCATTGTCCGTAGTGTCGCTGCAGTTGCTGGCTTACTATGCGTCACTGGCTCTGGGTCATGATGTTGATAAGCCGAGAAACTTGGCTAAGAGTGTTACTGTGGAGTAATGAAGTTCGGGCATTGTTTCAAATTGTCCAGTGAAATAAAAGATTGAAACCAGTTAAAAAAGAGTAAAACCAGTTAAAAATAAGTGAAACTAATGATAAAAGTGTAAAACCGATAGTGCACCTAGAAGGTAGCCTGAAAGAATAATTCAGGTTGCCTTCTTTTCATTAGGTAATTGTATCTAATTTGAAATATGGCGGTGAAATAGATGCTCGATATTGGATATAGAATTAAATGTATCCGAAAAGAGGAAAATCTAAACCAAACTCAATTTTCTAAAAGTATTGGGATCTCTCAAGGAAATCTAAGCGAAATTGAGATGGGAAATAGCAATCCCTCAGCAGAAACCTTAATAGCAATTAGGGTTAAATATAATGTTAATTTAAATTGGTTACTAACCGGCTTAGATACAGAAGATGGGGTTACATATGGGGATTATAATCAAAAAAATGTAGTTGAGATTTATAAAGAACTTAATGACTATGATAAGAATGAAATTATTGAGATAATGCGATTAAAGATAAAATTAAGATCATAAGTGTTGTAGTAAAAGGTAACCTAAAAATAACGCGGGTTACCTTTTTTAATTTTGCAGATGATACTTCTGCAATGAAATTATTGTCTGACTAGGAAGTTGATTAAATGAAAAGTGAAGTGTTTTATGCTGAATATAATTATGGATTTAGTTGAAAATACATATAAAGAATGCCTTCTAATTTAGCCTCTAACGAATACTTCGTGTGGCTAAGACTAACTGCCGTTGGTGCGATTGATAAGGTGGTCATTAAATACCGGGAGAACAATAACCGGGTTACGATTAAAGGTTTAAATTCTTCATGCCAACGGATCGTAGATAAACTGGCTATCCATAATGATGCCAATGCAAAGTCAAGTGCCCACTAATTTGACTTCAGGAGTGAATGAAGGATGTATAATCGGATCGTATTAGCTGTAGATGGGTCGGAGAATTCCCTGAGAGCGACCAAGGAAGCGGTAAAGCTGGTATCTTTAACACCAGGCTGCCAGATTGATGTGATTAGTGTTGCCGACTTCTCCAAAGCAAAGAGTGAAATTTTGCATACTGGGGGCAGAGAGGAGCTGGAGCTGAAGAGACGGCTGAAGCTGGCACCTGTCGAAGAAATACTGAAACAAGGAAATACCGTATATAAATTAAAAATAATGCATGGAGAGTCCGGCCCAACCATCATCGAATATGCTAACAAGGAAAAAGTGGAGCTGGTTATCATCGGGAGCCGGGGATTAAATGCACTTCAAGAGATGGTTCTGGGAAGTGTTAGCCATAAGGTTGTAAAAAGAGTGCATTGTCCGGTAATGATTGTAAAATATCGAACGGTTTTAAATGTCACAAAAACCAACCTCGATCATTGTCGGAGTTGGTTTTTGTGATTCCGGGATCGAGCAGATTACCATAGCCGATTTTCAAGGGAATGTATAATAATTTAAAGCAGTTTCTCCATAATCATCACGTTAATAAACACTCCATTCATAATTCCCTGCTTCTCAAATACACCAACCTGCCGATAACCCATTTTCATGTACAAGCCTTGACCGCCTTGGTTGAACGGAAAAGTAAAGAGAACAATTTTATAAAAGCTCTTTTCCTTAGCTATCTTGTGTAAGGACTCTAGGAGAGAACTACCTACACCCTGTCCACGAAAGCTGCGATCAATGTAAACGGAGAGGTCAGCGACTCCATTATAGGCACAGCGATGGGAGTAAGGGTTCAGAGAAGCCCAACCGACTACTTCACCTTCTCTTTCCGCTACCCAAACGCTAAAGCGGCCTTGGTGATCGTTGAACCATGCCTCCATATAGGAGGAATCTTTCGTCTCCGTTTCGAGCGTAGCGATCCGGTCCTCGATCCCTTGATTGTAGATGCGAAGGATACTTATAATATCCGCTGATGTGGCCTGACGAACAGTTAAATGTAGTGATCATATGAACATCCTCCTAATGCTTACTTTCTTGCTTTAATTACAGCAGAAACGATGTATTGGTCAACGTTCGCACCGGGAACCCAGTCTTTGATGAAAGTTCTGGATTCGTCTTTTGGCTCAATAGTAATCTCAGAGAAGCCACTTTCCCGAAGCATCTGCTCTACATCAGCAATGGAAGAGGCTCCGGAGATACAACCAGAATATAATTCGTCCAGGTCATTTTTGATCTCAGGGGGAAGCTCAGCTGTAGTTACGATATCAGAGATAGCCAGACGCCCGCCAGACTGAAGGACACGATAGGCCTCACGGAATACTTGCTGTTTGTCTGGTGAGAGGTTAATCACGCAGTTGGAGATAATCACGTTTATTGAATTGTCAGCGACGGGGAGATGTTCAATTTCGCCCAATCTGAATTCCGCGTTGTTGAATTTTCCTTTAATAGCATTGTCCCTTGCACGGCTGATCATTTCAGGTGTCATATCCACACCGATAACATGGCCTTGCTCACCTACCTGCCGGGAAGCGAGGAAGCAATCGAATCCACCACCGCTCCCAAGGTCCAGAACATGTTCACCCGCCTGCAATTCAGCAATAGCCTGAGGGTTACCGCATCCAAGGCCTAAATTTGCGCCTTCAGGAGCTGCAGACAGATCCTCGCTGGAATAACCCAGCTTAGCGGATATGGCATCAAAATCAGATGGGGAGTCACAGCAGCTACTTTCAGCAGGTGCGCAGCAGGAAGAGGCAGCTTCGACCTTTTTCACAGCGATTTTTTGATAGCGTCCCCGAACATTCTGACGGATTTGATCATTTGTAAGTTTGCTCATGATTAAACACTCCTTTAATTTAATATTTGATTTTTCTTTGCTCATTTAGCAGCAGGGTTCGCAGCAAACAAATTGTTTTGAACGGAAAAATGAAGGGGAAAAGGTCCCTTTCAAAGTGTCCTTCTTCCTAAAGTATTTCCAAGCATGCAGCGTGACTTGATGTAATTCCTCCTGACGGCGTTTGTGTAAGACCTCGGCCACGTATAGATCTCTCAGCATCAAAAAACCTCCTAGTCATTAGACGAGCGTTGAAATAATTTGCAAATTGCAAATATGAGTCAAGAGAAATCACCCTTTTACAGGTGCGCAGCAATTGCTGGATTTCCCCATGGCTTCGTTGAAAAGCTTAATGGATCGTAGTAATGTGTCTACTTCAAACTCACTCATATTCGAGAAGGCTTCATTCAGGTATGCGTTCATTTGTTGATCAATGGTTGTAGCTACCATTTTTCCTTCGGGAGTAAGCGACAGATTATAAACTCTTCGATCTGTGGGATCAGGTGTCTTTTTAACCAAATTCATTTTCACTAAAGACTGAACTTGTCTGCTGAAAGTCGTAATATCAGTCCCCAATATTTCAGCGACCTGTTGCATGGAGGGATTGTGGCTTCTATCAATTTCATACAGCAGATGGCTTTGGGTTGTGGAGAGATCACATCCACCTACGCTGCAGCAATCCTTGTTGAGCAAACCTAAACGCCGGGTCATGATTTGGAATAATTCTCGTGGAGTTTCCATTGTTTTCACCTCATGTATTAGTTATAACTCCGATATTTGCAAATTGCAAGTTAAAATTAAATTTATCTTGTCTTGATTTCCGGACTTTGTATATTACAATATAATCATAAACTTATATACTAATGAATGAGGTGTATTATGTGAAAACTCAGTGGGTAGATATGATCCCTAAGCGCATCTTGATCTTGCATTCTGAACGAATGATTAGCGATCTATTAAGCTTTGGACTAATGAATCAAGGATATATTGTTAATATCGGTGCTTATACTGCTCCGGGCTTAACATTGCCGATTTGTGATTTGCTTATAGTAGATTCGATGCTCAGAAAAGACAAGCAATCCGAGATAGAAGTGTATTGGAGAAGCGCAGGCAGTCCACCCATCATAGAGATCATTAAGACCCCCAGCTCTTTCTTAACACAAGATGTGTTTACTGGTTTTGTACGAGATCATATTCAAGTACCTATAGAGTTTCCGGAGTTGATTCGGAAAATTGAATTGATCTTAAGCAGATACACAGGAAGTGCGTCTAAGCTGCAAGTATCCTCACAGACAAAGGCTTATAGGTTCAGGGATGTGGAAGTCTACATCGACCGGTTCGAAATAGAAAGAAATCATACGGTGTTGTCACTGGGGAAAACTGAGCTCTATATATTCATCAAACTCCTGCAGCATGAATCCAGATACGTTACTTTAGATTATCTGGAGAATATTTGTATTTTTGATTTACAGATTTCAAGCCGTACCATTCAGGAGCATATTTTAAAACTGCGCAAGAAGCTGGCTATTTTTCATGGGGGAATGGAAATCAAGAACTTAAGAAAAAGAGGTTATCGTCTAGTCATTCACAACCGGGAGGAACAAGCATGAAAGCTACACCTATGCGTATATTCTTTCTTAGTAACTACAACCGCTGCCGGAGCCAGATTGCTGCGCGATTGGTTGCTCATTACGGGGGAGCGCACGTTCGAGTAGACAGTGGTGGGATTGAACCAAAGATCATAGACCCGTTAACCATACAAGTTATGAATGAGGCAGGAGTGCCGCTGCTCACTGAAAGCGGGTGGGCCTTTGATATTCTTTCGATTCTGGAAGCCGATTTGGTGATCGTCTGTTGCGATGACAAAAGGGAAAGTTGTCCGGTGTTCCCGACCGGCGTAGCCTATGAGCTTTGGAATATTCCTGATCCGTATACATTTGTGCCTACGACGACAGAAGAGCTTATGGAGGTCATATTTAAAATTAAAGGTTATATCGAACAAGTGTTTGAAAAATACAATATCCCAATGCATGGGGAGCCCTCTCATTCATCGGAATGAATTATTTAACGCAGAGTTAACAAAAAGGAACGTCATTTTTTACAATATAACTATATTCTTATATTGTAATATAAATATGTTCAAATGGGAGCGATGAAAAAGATGAAGAGGGTTATGTCATTGTTTGCGGTTTTGAGTCTATCTTTTGCGTTAGCAGCTTGTGGCAACGGGAACAACGGTGCCAATAACGCTACGGGAGCAACTGATGCACCAAGTAATGCAAGCAGTGCCGAGCAAAGTGCCACTCCTGAAACTTCCCTGTCTGGATCGATAGAGATCGATGGTTCAAGCACAGTTTATCCAATTACCGAAGCTGTAGCTGAGGAGTTTGGTAAAGAAAATAAGGATGTCCGCGTAACTGTTGGTGTATCAGGAACAGGTGGCGGTTTTAAGCGGTTTGCAGCCGGTGAGACAGCGATCTCCAATGCATCTCGTCCCATTAAGGATGAAGAGGCTGAACTCGCGAAGACAAACGGAGTTGAATATATCGAATTAGAAGTTGCGTATGACGGATTGTCCGTACTTGTAAATCCGGAGAATGATTGGGTCGATCACTTAACGACTGAGGAACTGCATGAAATCTTCAAACCAGGCAGCACAGTGAACCAATGGAGTGATGTGCGGAGTGAATGGCCTGCAGAAGAGATTAAGATTTTCTCACCAGGTGCTGATTCCGGAACGTTCGATTACTTCACAGAAACTATTAATGATGAAGCTCAGGCAAGCCGTAATGATGCTCTGGTAACCTTTAGTGAAGATGACAATACACTCGTTCAAGGGGTTGAGGGAGAGAAATATGCCCTGGGGTATTTCGGCTTTGCTTACTTTGAGGAGAATCAGGACAAGCTTAAGCTCGTTCCTATCGATGGAGGCAAAGGTCCAATCTCTCCTTCAGCGGAAACCATTAATGATGGTACGTATGCTCCATTGTCACGCCCGCTCTATATTTATGTGAATAAAGCTTTCCTGGAAAAACCTGAAGTGAAAGCATTTGTGGACTATTACATGAATAATGCTGCTGACTTATCCGAAGAAGTTGGCTATATCCGCCTTCCTCAAGAAATGTATGACGAAGGAATCGCTAAGCTTCAATAAATCATTTTGTAAGGATAGAGGAGTTCATTGTGATATCTCGACATTATATAAATGTGGAGGTATCACATTTTTTGTCCTAATTCTGAAATTAAGGAGATTATGTGTGATGCAGGAGGTTCCAAACCATCCGTTTAGAAAAAAGAAGCTGCGAATAACAGATTATATCATGCCAGTCCTGCTATTTTTATGTGCAATTATTTCGGTATTCACTACCATTGGGATTGTGTATACGCTATTCTCTGAATCTATTGCTTTTTTCAATGAAGTTTCCTTGGTAGATTTCTTTACCGGCACGAAGTGGGCCCCGCTAATCGCTCCTACCAGCTTTGGAGTGTTGCCGCTGCTAGCAGGAACTTTTATGGTTACGATTATTGCTTCACTCATTGCCCTTCCCATTGGATTAGCCACCGCCATCTACTTAAGTGAATATGCCTCTCCGAAGGTAACGAAAATTGTTAAGCCTGTATTGGAAGTATTGGCTGGGGTGCCGACAATTGTTTATGGTTATTTCGCCCTAAGCTTTATTGCACCTGTTATCCAAGGTCTGATTCCCGGTGCAGGCATGTTCTCTGCCCTCAGTGCAGGGATTGCCGTAGGGATTATGATTATCCCCATGGTTTCCTCACTCAGTGAAGATGCGATGCGTGCAGTTCCTAAAAGCTTGAGACATGGTGCATATGCTCTTGGGGCGACTCGTCTGGAAGTGGCGCTGCAGGTGGTTGTTCCGGCAGCTCTATCGGGTATCATCTCTTCGTTTGTTCTTGCATTCTCACGGGCTATTGGAGAGACGATGATCGTTACTATTGCTGCGGGTGCGACACCTCAAATGACAGGGAACCCGCTTGACAGTATTCAAACCATGACGGCTTACATTGTACAGGTAAGCTTAGGAGATACACCGCATGGTTCTTTGGCGTATGGCTCTATCTTTGCCGTTGGATTGACGCTGTTTGTCATTACATTTGGTTTAAATATTGTAGCCTCTGCCATTGCGAAGCGGTTTAGGGAGGTCTATTAGTCATGGGAGAACAAAGTAAACAAATTGCCGGCAGAAGAAGAAAAGATACGGCATTGAAGCTGGTATTCCTTGCAGCAACTTCCGTAGGTATTCTGGCCCTTATCCTATTAATGGTGACCATATTAATGGATGGTATCCAATCGTTTACCCCAGATCTGTTCACCAACTATCCTTCACGTAGAGCATCGTCTTCGGGATTGAAATCAGCGCTCGTCGGAACGGTGTACATGGTTCTTATCATGGTTCCGCTATCGTTTCTAATTGGAGTAGGTGCAGCGATCTTTTTAGAGGAATACGCGCAGAAAAATTGGTTGACCAAGGTTATTCAATTGAACATCAGCACTTTAGCAGGTGTACCCTCTATTGTATATGGTATCTTAGGGCTTGCGATATTTGTGAGAGGCCTTCATTTGGACCGAAGCCTGCTTTCCGGTGCATTAACGATGACACTGCTTGTTCTTCCAGTGATCATTGTCTCTTCCCAAGAGGCAATTAAAGCCGTCCCGAATACAAGAAGAGAAGCATCTCTTGCCTTGGGAGCAACCAAATGGCTAACGGTACAACGTGCTGTATTGCCTTCGGCTTTTCCAGGAATATTAACGGGGGTTATTCTGGCAGTCTCACGGGCGATAGGGGAAACGGCTCCCTTGGTTATGATTGGAGCGCTAACTTATGTAGCATTCCTGCCCAATAACCTGCTGGACCAGTTCACCGTAATGCCTATACAAATCTATAACTGGATCGCTAAGCCACAGACCGATTTCCATGATCTTGCTGCAGCGGGAATTATCGTATTGCTCGTGATGCTTCTATTCCTCAATATGATTGCTGTAATCCTGCGCAATAAATTTCAGAAGAACCTGTAAAGAAGGGAACTACCAGAGATGAATGCCATAGAAGTGAATGAGCTGAATGTATATTATGGAAAACATCAGGCGCTCAAGGATATACATTTGGAGATTCCTGAAAAATCAATTACAGCGTTGATTGGTCCTTCCGGCTGCGGAAAATCCACCTTGCTGCGAACCATTAACCGAATGAATGACCAAATTCAGGATGTGAGGGTGGAAGGAGATATTCAGATTTCAGGTTATTCAATATACGAAAAAGGGATACGAACAGAAATGTTGCGTAAGCGTGTGGGTATGGTGTTCCAGTTGCCGAACCCGTTCCCCATGTCGATATACGATAATATTGCCTATGGCCCCCGGCTGCACGGGATCAAGAAGAAAGCGGCTTTGAATGAAATTGTGGAAACAAGCTTGCGTGCTGCCGCTGTATGGGAAGAAGTTAAAGATAACCTGAAGCATCCTGCCTTGAGCTTATCTGGAGGACAGCAGCAGCGGATATGTATTGCAAGAGCACTGGCTGTAAATCCGGATATTCTGCTGATGGATGAATCCACGGCAGCGTTAGATCCCGTATCTACGCAAAAGATTGAAGAGCTGGTGAAGGATCTGAAACAAACATATACCATCGTAATGGTCACTCATAACCTGGCTCAAGCTGCCCGGATTTCAGATCAAACAGCTTTTTTGCTTAGTGGTGAATGTATTGAGTATGCTTCAACGCTGGATTTATTCTCGAGCCCGGTAAATGAAAGCACCAGTAATTATGTCATGGGCCGGTTTGGTTGATTTTACAATGCGATAACATAAAGTATGATTTGGATATAACGAACTAATTATATAATGAACTATAAATAGAAAGGGGTCTGAGAAAATGGAACAACCCATTCGCCTGTATTTCCTCTGTATCCAGAATCGTTGCCGCAGTCAGATTGCTGAGGCTTTTGCCAGACATTATGGTGGGGAGCATGTGATCGCTGAAAGTGCAGGACTTGAATCCGGAGAGATTCATCCCTATACGATCGAAGTCATGAAAGAAGTGGGAATTGATATTTCAGGAAAAAGCTCCAAAACGATTGATATGACAACATTTATGCAATCGAAAGTCATTATAAAGTTATGTGAACAAGTCAATGAAAAGTGTCCGATCGTTCCCTTTGCCATCAAGAATGTACAATGGGATATTACAGATCCATTAACCCATGAGGGCCGTCTGGAAGACGTGAGGGCTGCACGTGATGAAATCCAGCTGCGGGTGCTTGAGTTATTAAAAGAAATGAATGTCCCTGTTAACGAATAAGTCTTTCTTGCCAACTACTTTTAGCACGGGAGGAATAGCAATGGAAGAGCCGTTAGTGATCCTATTTCTGTGTACAGGTAATTCTTGTCGAAGCCAGATGGCTGAAGGGTTTGCCCGGTATTACAGTGAACTCTATAAAGGAAATTTGGAGATTTACAGCGCGGGCCTTGAAGCACACGGGTTGAATCCACGGGCAGTACAAGTCATGGAGGAAGCCGGTGTAAGTATTTCAAACCAAACCTCGGACATTGTTTCTCTGTCCCTCATCGCCCGTTCCGACATCATTATTACCTTATGCGGCCATGCAGATGAGCATTGCCCGGTATTGCCTCCAAGAGTCAAAAAGGTGCACTGGGGATTTGAAGATCCGGCAAAAGCCAATGGTACGGAAGAAGAAATTATGAGTAAATTTCGTGAGGTTCGGGATTTAATTAATATCAAGATGAAGTGGTTCATTGAAGGATTGTCAAAGTCCGGTCGGTTCGAATTCAAAGCTGTCCTTCAATAAGTTGATGGATCGATTGCAATTGCCTTTCTTGATTTTAAACGAAATGAACTTTAATATATGATTATATATTTATGTATCATTTGGTTTGTACTCTGGAGAGGACTGTGCATATGTTCAATAGTGAAATGGCTGAGAAGCTGAAATTATTGGGTGACAAAACCAGGCTAACGATACTTGGACTGCTTAAAGATAAAGAATGGTGTGTATGTGATTTAGTCGATATTTTAAATATGTCTCAACCTAGTGTGAGCCAGCACTTGAGGAAATTAAAGGCACAGGGGCTAGTGAAGGAGACGAAACGCGCACAATGGGTATACTACTCTTTGGATATAGAAGAGGGTTCCTTTATTCAACCCGTTCTAAGTGCATTGCCTGACACCCAAACGCTACTGTCCTTGTTAAAAGGGGAGTACTCGGAATGTGCTTGTGATTAAGGATTGAACAGGAGGGGAATCATATTCTCACTTGATTATATAAGTGTATAGTTATATAATGATGAGGTGAAAGGGGGACTGAAGATGAGCTTTAATCTGGATGAGTTGGATGAAGTATCGCAGACGTTAAAGCTTCTGGGAGATAAGACCAGGCTGACGATGATGAAACTTCTGGAGAAGCAGGAATGCTGTGTATGCGAGCTTGTTGAAATATTCAAGACGAGTCAGCCATCTGTGAGCCAACACTTGCGGAAGCTTAAAGATGCAGGCTTGGTCAAGGAGAACAGGAAAGGCCAGTGGATTTTTTACTCGGTGAATCCAAACAGCATCCAGCATGAATTAATTCAGAATCTGATTGCCTTCGTTCCTTCACAGGATCATGAATTAGAAGAGCTCGATAAGAAAGGCTTAAGGATTTCATGTGACTAAATGGAGGTTAGCGGATTGGTTTCTGTATTCTTAGCGGGTTTCATTTTTATTGTTACTTTAGTATTTGTCATTTGGCAGCCTAAAAACTTATCCATTGGCTGGTCTGCCTGCGGCGGAGCGGTACTCGCGTTACTTGCCGGAGTAGTCAGCTTTAGTGATGTTAAGGACGTCACTTTGATTGTATGGAATGCCACACTGGCCTTTGTTGCGATCATTCTGATCTCGCTCATCCTCGATAAAATTGGATTCTTCGAATGGGCTGCCCTACATATGGCCAGAGCTGCCCGCGGGAATGGAACCCGGATGTTCATCTATGTCACCATTCTTGGTGCGGTAGTAGCCGCGTTTTTTGCCAACGATGGAGCGGCGCTCATTCTGACCCCGATTGTGCTGGCTATGGTCCGTGCGCTGAATTTTGATGAGAAGAAAGTCTTTCCGTTCATCATTGCTAGCGGGTTCATTGCGGATACTACGTCTTTGCCGCTGGTTGTAAGTAATCTGGTGAATATCGTATCGGCGGACTTTTTCGGGATTACCTTTATGGAATACGCTGGACGGATGCTGATGCCTACTTTGTTTTCCTTAGGGGCAAGTATTCTGGTTCTGTACTTCTTTTTCCGTAAAAGCATTCCCAAGAAATTCGATAGCTCTCAGCTGAAAAATCCGCAGGAAGCTATCAAAGATAAGAAAATGTTCAAACTATCCTGGTGGGTATTAGCGCTTCTGCTGGTAGGATACTTCGTGAGTGAGTTCCTTAACATTCCGGTGTCTGTGGTAGCCGGGGTTATCGCAATATTCTTCCTTCTCATGGCGAGAAGAAGCCCTAATGTCCCCACGATGGAAGTGGTGAAGGGTGCGCCTTGGGCGATAGTATTCTTTTCCATCGGGATGTATGTCGTCGTGTATGGTCTGCGCAATGCGGGGCTGACGGACGTCCTTGCCGATGTCATTCAAACTGTGGCTGATCAGGGGCTGTTCGCCGCAACGATGGGGATGGGCTTTATTGCTGCAATTATCTCATCCATAATGAATAACATGCCTACGGTTATGATTGATGCACTGGCCATTGATGCTACGCATACCTCGGGACTGATTAAGGAAGCCTTGATTTATGCGAATGTCATCGGCTCTGACTTGGGACCAAAGATTACACCGATTGGTTCACTAGCTACTTTGCTGTGGCTGCATGTGCTTTCGACCAAAGGGGTGAAGATATCCTGGGGAACGTATTTCAAAACAGGTATTATCCTGACGATCCCTACGCTGTTTATCACACTGCTTGGCCTCTATATAACATTGATCCTATTTTAAACTCAAAGGAGATTACGACTCATGGATAAGAAAACCATTTACTTTTTGTGTACAGGAAACTCCTGCCGGAGCCAGATGGCCGAAGGCTGGGCCAAGAAATACTTGAGCGATGAATGGAATGTGTACAGTGCAGGTATAGAGGCTCACGGTCTGAATCCGAAAGCCGTTCAAGCGATGAGTGAAGTAGGGATTGATATCTCAGCTCAAACGTCGGATATGATTGATCCGCAGCTGCTTAATAACGCTGACCTTGTGATTACATTGTGTGGAGACGCTGCAGATAAATGCCCAATTACTCCGCCTAAAGTGAAACGTGAGCACTGGGGATTTGATGATCCGGCGAAAGCGCAAGGAACAGATGAAGAAAAATGGGCTGTCTTCCAGCGGGTTCGTGATCAAGTGGGCGAACGCATCAAACAATTCGCTGAAACAGGAAAATAATGTAGGGTACAGCCGGGGCTTCCCGGCTGTATTTCTAAGGAGGAGATGGAGTTCATGAAAAGAATTGAAATCTATGATCCGGCGATGTGCTGCTCCACCGGTGTATGCGGACCTGTAGCTGATCCTGAATTAATTCGTATATCTGCTGTAGTTCATAACTTGAAGAAGCAAGCTGTGGATGTTTCTAGATATAATCTAACCAGTGAACCGGATGCTTTTGTTACGAATGCTGAAGTCAGACAATTGCTGACTGATGAAGGTCCTGAAGTATTGCCGGTTACTTTTGTGGACGGGAAAGTGGTTAAAAAACAGGGCTACCCCACGAATGAAGAGTTAGAGCAGTGGACGGGGATTGCCGCAGCTGAATTGATAGCCAAACCTCGTATCCGTCTTGAAATCAAGACAAAGTCATAATAGATGCCACAATAAAAGAAAGAAGGCATACCATGTCTAATCTCTTTGATCCACTGACTATGCTGCCGACACCGTACCTGTTCTTCACAGGGAAAGGCGGAGTGGGTAAAACCTCAACAGCCTGTGCAGCAGCAGTAGCGCTGGCAGACTCCGGCAAACGGGTGCTGCTGGTGAGTACGGACCCAGCCTCCAATCTGCAGGATGTTTTCGGTACAGAGCTGTTTAACCATCCGACTCCCATTGAAGGGGTGCCCAATCTTTATGCGGCCAATTTAGATCCGGAGACAGCCGCCGAAGAATATAAGGCAAAAGTAGTTGCTCCATACCGGGGAGTGTTGCCGGATTCGGTCGTCGCTTCGATGGAAGAACAATTATCAGGGGCATGTACGGTGGAAATTGCTGCTTTTGATGAATTCACCACTTTGTTGACGGATGAGAAATTGAAGGCACAGTTTGATCATATTCTGTTTGACACTGCGCCAACAGGGCACACGCTGCGGCTGTTACAGCTGCCTTCAGCCTGGAGCGGATTCCTGGATGAAAGTACGCATGGGGCTTCATGTCTGGGCCCCCTGGCGGGTCTGGAAGCTAAAAAAGTGCTATATCATGAAGCGGTTAAGTCCTTATCGGACGGGGCCCTGACTACCCTGATCCTGGTCACCCGTCCGGAGCTTTCTCCTTTAAGGGAAGCTGCACGTGCATCCTCTGAACTAAAAGAAACCGGGATCAATAATCAGCTGCTTGTGGTTAATGGGGTACTTACTTCATCTATCAACGAAGATGAAGTGGCGAAGAGCTTTGTAGAACGGCAACAGAAGGCGCTGTCACAAATGCCTGCTGAACTACAGGCTCTGGCAAGCTACACTATCCCGTTAGCTCCCTTTAATGTTACAGGCATCGCAAGCTTGCGTGCATTCTTCGCTCCAGTCCAAGGGAATTCAGATCATGTACAACAGGTAGAGGTGAACGCTGACATCCCCTCACTTGAAGCATTGATCTCCGATTTGGAGGGTAGCGGGATTCGGGTGATCTTTACGATGGGTAAAGGCGGTGTGGGGAAAACTACTGTAGCCTCTGCTATAGCTGTTGGTCTGGCCGAACGGGGACACCGGGTTCATCTCAGTACAACAGATCCGGCGGCTCATCTGGAATATGTATTCGGTGATCATTCCGATCAGATTTCCGTCAGCCGGGTTGATCCGAAGGTGGAACTGGAGAAATATCAGCAAGAGGTGATCCTCCAGAATGCAGATTCCCTTGATGAAGAGGGGCTTGCTTTTCTGGAAGAGGATTTAAGGTCGCCGTGTACCGAAGAGATAGCCGTGTTTCGAGCATTTGCTGACTTGGTAGAGCGCTCTGAGGAAGAGCTTGTTGTGATAGATACAGCACCAACCGGTCATACGCTGTTATTGTTGGATGCCACTCAGGAATACCATAAGGAAATCGCCCGTTCCTCTGGCGTCATTCCGGATTCCGTGCAGCATTTACTGCCGAGACTTCGTGATCCGAAAGAGACAAGTGTTGTCATTGTCACTCTGGCAGAGGCTACTCCAGTTTATGAAGCCTCACGCCTGGAACAGGATTTGAAGCGTGCGGGTATTCCTACAAAATGGTGGGCGATCAATCAAAGCTTTGCTGCTGCAGGGACAACAGATCCTGTGCTTAGCGGGCGGGCTCATGCCGAACTGAACTGGATTCAGAAGGTAGAACAAAATGCTAAGGGGCATGTGGTAATCATCCCTTGGAAGCAAAGCGAAGTAACCGGGTATGAGCAGCTTAAAGAACTCTCGGCAAGTAGTTCAAAGTAGAAAGAGTGGATAATATGAATATTACGGATCAAGCGAAAACATTCATTGAAAACATGATGAAGGAAGCCGGTGTTTCCACCTTGCGTTTCGGCTATAGTGGTGCAGGATGCTGCGGTGCCAGCTACCAGTTGGCACTTGAGAAACCGCAGGCGGATGATACCGTAACAATGGTCAATGAGGTTGAGGTGGCCATCGATTCACGGGTAGCTGATCAGGTCAGCGGACTTACCCTGGATTTCGTACAGGATGAACAAGGTGCAGGACTAACACTAAGTGGCGGAAGCAACTGCTGCTAGAGAGATAGGGGAGAACTATAATGGCAAATTATCATGAACTGATCGAAGGCAAAGTATATATCGGCGGGGAGAATGCACTACTTGAAGCCCTGCAGGAGCAAGAGATTACCGATGTGTTTGACTTGAGGGATACCGGCACCAAAGCAGAAGGCTTTCCAGACCATGTGACCCGTCATCATTTTCCCATTGTAGAAGATGAGAGCGGCCAGGAAGGTTCAGTTCAAGCCGCAATCCAAGCGGTAACAGCAGCAGTGAACAGCGGGAAGACAGTGTATTTCCATTGCGCTGGTGGGCGGAATCGTACAGGAACGGTAGCCACTGGCGTATTGCTGGAACTTGGCCATGCTACGACTGTAGAAGAGGCGGAAGCCTTGGCGAAAGAAAAACGTCCGGATATTAACATCAAGCAGGATATGCGTGAGGTACTGAAGGGCTTTTATCCATCCAAGTAAATAAAAACATATTTACAGAAGGGCTATTTCTAATGGAGATAGTCTTTTTTTGTTATAGAGTTGCAAATTACAACTGTTGTGTGTTACATTGTAAGGGCGGAGGGATGATGATGAAAAGAAAAGGGATACATAAACCCACAATTGAGGATGCCATTGAAATCAGTGGAATTGAAACGCTCCATCCTGGAGGGTTTGATTTAACGAGGCGAACAGCGGAGGTTGCAGCGCTTAAGCCGGGAATGCGGGTCTTGGACGTCTCCAGCGGAAGAGGAACACAGGCGATATTCTATGCGGAGAACTACGGCGTACAAGTAACGGGGATAGACATCTCTGAAAAGATGATCCAATCAGCCACAAACTCAGCTCAACGTTCGGACAAAGCAGACTGTATTTCATTTCGACTGGGGGACTCCCAGGCATTACCTTTCAGTGATAACTCTTTCGATGCCGTAATTAACGAATGCGCGGTCGGAATTCCGGATGATTCCCAGCAAGTACTTAATGAAATGGTTCGCGTAGTAAAGCCAGGAGGCAGAGTGGTGATCCATGAGTCCATTTGGAAGAAGCGGATAACAGACATGGAGAAGGAGGAACTGTCTGAAAGGTATGGAACGACTCCCTTGGAGCTTGAAGAATGGAAGCATATGTTGATACAGGCAGGCGCCGTTGATATTGTATCGGAGCATGAAGAGTGGTCAAAGCCTGAAAGGTTCTGGAAGGTACGTAAAGACCGGGATGTTAGTCATTATTCAAAGCTGCTTACTTTTCCGGAAAGGGTAGTAACCCTTAAACGGATTTTGCAAAAGCACGGGGTCAGTGGTGTAACCAAGGTTATGGTGAATGAGAAGGTTTTCTTTAAAGCCGTAATGGATGGCAAAATAGGCTATGGCCTGTATAGAGGGGTTAAAGGTGATATCCATGGAAAACGTTGATTTACTACGAAATTTAATGAGAGCTTTTGATAAAAATATTGGAGCTTTGGAAAAAACTCAGCTTGCCTGTTGTGGTGCAACGATCGGACAATGTCATGCAGTGATGGAGATTGGGCTATTCGGGCAAATCTCACTCATCGATCTGGCCAATGTACTTAATCTTGATAAAAGTACAATGAGCAGAACAGTCAACGGTCTTGTCGAGAATGAATGGATTGAACGGATTACAGATCCGGATAACCGGCGGTATGTAAAGCTGACACTTTCCCCAAAGGGGCAGATACTCCATGAACAAATCAGCTCCGTTCTGAACGCCTATTTCGGAAACATTATGAAGGATATTCCGGAGAATAAAAGGGAGCAGGTTGCAGAGAGCTTGGAACTGTTAATCCTTGCACTAAATAAGAATAACTGCTGTTAGACACATGTTGGTTCGATGAGGAGAGGTTGGTGGATATATTGCAGAAGACTCTAGACGCAGTAGTTATAGGAGGGGGGCAGGCAGGGCTCGCATCCGGGTATCATTTGCAAAAGGCAGGTCTGAATTATATGATCTTGGAAGCCGGTGAACAGCCCACGGGATCATGGCCGCAATATTATGATAGTTTAAAATTGTTTTCTCCCGCCAGGTATTCGTCATTGCCAGGATACCCTTTTCCAAAAGCTCCAAATGAGTATCCGCTGCGAGATGAAGTCATCTCGTATTTACGTCAATATGCGGAGAAATTCAAACTCCCGATAATGGTAAACCAAAAAGTAGAACAAATAGAAGTAGGAAACGGTGGCTTTGATGTTATAACCTCAGCAGGAGATAGGTTTTGGACAAAAACACTCATTAGCGCATCGGGCTCGTTTCATCATCCTCATCTTCCGAGTCTTCCAGGAGCGGATAGTTTTCAAGGCAAAATTCTTCATTCCTCCGATTATAAACACCCGGAATCGTTCCTGGGGAAGAGGGTTGTCGTTGTCGGTCGAGGGAATTCAGGTGTACAGATAGCAGTTGAGCTTGCCGATCATTCTAATGTATCTCTAGCTGTTCAGCAGCCGGTTCAATTTACACCGCAGCGTGTTTTAGGTCTTGATCTACACTTCTGGTTAAAAATCACAGGTGTAGACAAGTTCTCATTTTATCGGATAGGGAAAGAACCACCGAGTCCGATTTCTGTATTCGACCTTGGAGGATACCGTAAAAAAATAGATAACGGCAATCCGGATCAGAGAACAATGTTCTCAGGTTTTTATTCCGAAGGTGTTGTTTGGGCAAATGGGGAACGGGAAGCCATTGATGTTGTGATATTCGCTACAGGATATCGTCCTAATATCCCCTTTCTGAGTGGGACAGGTGCACTTGCATCAGATGGTAGACCCCTGCATGTTGCCGGTGTCAGTACAGATGTTCCGGGACTTTATTATGTTGGATTATCTAATCAGCGCTCTTTTGCCTCAGCAACGATACGCGGAGTTGGGGCGGATGCTAAATATATCGTGCGGAAAATTAGCCGTTATCTAGGAAGATGAGGTTAGTTGGAGGTACTGGAAGTCAAACAGTTAGCGAATTTGTACAAGAAGTATTTAGTGTAACTGTGGAATTGATCGAGAAAGTAAAATGCGAAATAGCGGTTTTTAGGCTGTCTCTGGGTAAGCCTTGAAATATAGATTTCGTTACATAACTATGTAGTTTAGAAGCAGGGGAAAAACCAAACTTGAAGACACTCTAACTTTTAGAGTGTTTTTTGTTTTGAACAGTGTAGTCTTGATTATGAGTAAAATAAA
Source organism: Paenibacillus sp. IHB B 3415 (assembly GCF_000802655.2). Taxonomy (NCBI): domain Bacteria; kingdom Bacillati; phylum Bacillota; class Bacilli; order Caryophanales; family Paenibacillaceae; genus Paenibacillus; species Paenibacillus sp. IHB B 3415. The sequence continues at coordinate 46,519 of NZ_JUEI01000008.1, forward strand.
ATAGATATAAAGAAATACATCAGATGTATGATAAAGGCTGATTGTACCATTGAACTAGTATGACAGTATTAATTAATAGAAGGTGGGAAGAATGTTTGAATAATAGCTTATTATTCTGAGAGGGTGTTAACAGTGAACTATGATGATGTTTATAAACTGCATTTACAGTTACTCAGCATATACGAAAAAAACGCTCGGCATTCTTGGGCTTACCAAAGGCAAATCGACTATTTCAAAAGGCAATTATTGATGTTTACTGAAGACAATGTTCAACGCATCTTTGTCTTAAATCAGTTGTTGAAAATTCATGAAAAAACTCGAGAGGCCCTCGTCAACAATTGCGCAGATCAATACTTTTCAAGATCTAACATAACTGATAATGAGTTTAGTACATAACTTCTGATCCGATTTTCACTATTAAAATCAAAAAAAGCTGAGGTTGCCATCAAGCAATTTCAGCTTTTTTGATTTCATTTTTATTGACTAATACGAGTCTAATCTAAGCGCTGCATTTGTGAAAGTAATTGAAGAGCAGATCAACAGTTTCGAGTGTTATTAGAGACGATGACGGTGGGGAATATATGTAACACAAAACCGAATTAACAGCAAAAGACGTAGTTGGGATTTTACATCTGTGATTCAATTCGCAACTAATCTTTTATTTTATATTTGTATAATATATCTAAAAAACGATAAAAATATTAATGACTAATAGTTGAGGCAGTAATTAAGAGGAATAAAGACAAAAGTGTTTTTAGATAATGCATTTAAAGATAAAAGGAGGGGGAAAATGAAATTTGAAATTACAGAAGACATGCAGCAGAAAATAAAAAAATGGGACTCGTGTGACCCCGTTGATGTTGCCGGAGCAAAATTCGCATACACCTTTATTCCTACAGGGCTAGGATTAGTTATCCAGGTTAAGTGCGATATTTGTAAACGAATATTAGACCTGACTGAGGATTTTTTGATCTAACTTACTCTTTTAGAGAATCGAAGAATCCTCATCCAAGATAGGAATAACATTAAACATTTCATCTTTGATTTCATCCTCAACTTCTTTCATTCTTTTCATAATAGTTTCGATAACTGAAGTAAGCATCTGCTTGTCTTTGTAACTGAGTTCTCTATTTTCTACAAAAAGTGAAATTCCAGAATCAATTAATTTTGGTAGGTCCCATGAGGTTCCTTTTACAAAAGCATAATCAATTTGTGGAAAGGTAGATAGCTGACCGAATGGATCTCGGAAGTGTGGTTCTGGAAAATTGGATAGGCCAAGTAAGTAGTCTGACGAAACTTCGAGAGTATTAGCTAAAGCATAAATTTGTGATGGGTCAGGATTTGATTTACCCCGTTCCCAACTAGAAATCACGTGCTTAGTTGTATTTACACTAATTTTCTTTCCTAATTCTTCTTGTGTCCACTCTTTTGATATTCGCGTATTCTTGATTCTTTCTCCGAGCACTAACATAAGATCCCCCTAAATAAATTCTTTGGATATTAATGCCAAATTAAAAATACGTTATCCAATGTATAACATAAATTAAAGATATCACATGATTAATGAGTTGTAAAATATATTACGATAGTCATTGACAAGTAATAGGTTAATCTACTATTATCCAATGTAACATATTAAATAACTTTAATACTAAATAGTAGCATATAATGCTACATAATAAGATTTAATTGGGAAGGAGATTATTTGTGGCCAAAAGAAGACGGCGTACCACCGCAGCAACGATTGCTAGACGAATCAAAGAAGGAAGGGGGCAAGGACATTTTAAAGAGTATAAACCTTGGTTAACAATCCACGATGTTCCTTCACTTGGAGTTGTAACAAGGGTTCTAGGTTGGAAGAGTAGACGCCTACATCATTACTTCTCAGAGCATTTTGAGCTTGCCCATCATTATCAGATGGAATGGGCGTTAGATGTCATCGATATCAGAGAACAATATCCGTTACTTTCATTAGAAAAAACGCTATTTATTGCAGAAAAATTAAGCATAAGGCATCCAATAGATCCGAAAACCAAATATCCAATTGTTATGACTACTGACATGTTGCTCACGATAAAGTCAGGAGAGGATGTTCGGTTTGTAGCCCATTCTATTAAACCATCAGGTAAATTAAATCGAAGGGTATTAGAGAAACTCCAAATTGAGAAGTGTTACTTCGAAGATTTGGGCATTGAATGGAGATTAATTACTGAGAAGCAAATTAACTATGACTTAGTGAAAAATGTTGAGTGGTTGTATTCCTCTAAAAACCTGGAAGATACAACTTATCTAAACAATGAGCTGGTGCATGAATTGGAACCAATTCTCTTTGAATGTATTAGTAATCAGGATAAGCCACTGGCAAAAATCACATTAGAGATCGATAAACGAAAAGATTTACCAATGGGTACATGCATGAATATTGTTCGTTATCTGATTGCTAATCGTTTGTGGGGAGTTAATATGAAACAACGAATTCTTCCTACACAAAAGCGATTAGATATTCAAAAAAACCATTTTGAGAATTAGAGGTCCAATCATGATATTTTTTGGAATGATTCTCTTGAAGAGACTCTAGGTCCGTGCTTTAACTCTGATGAAATGATGCTAGACAGGTCATTTAAATAGATAGATACCATGGCTGATTTCTTTATAGTTAGCCCTAGTGACTCTGAGAATATTGTTATACCAACCGTAACCTATCTTGTGACTGGAGGAGAGTAAATGCAGGTGTTTGAAAATGCTCTATTCGATATAAGGAATGAGGAATCAAAGCTTGTTGATTGTGAAAGAGTATTGTGGCTGGATCAATCTCAGGATTGTGTGGTTACCATTTCTATTATTAATAAAAATGCTCTTCCTGAGTTCAAGCGAATCTCTTTCTTTGAACAGGGGATTATTGAGGGATCAATAATTAGTCGTGAGGTTGATCCATACTTAAGATTTATGGTTCCGAATGAAAAATTAAATGAGAGAGAAATTCAAATTAGAGATAGTTCTTGGGATTATATTAGGGAACTGGTTGAGATAGAACCTAATATCTATAATCCAAAAGAACGTTTCCAGATGATTAAAGGCGCAATGAATAAGACTGGTAAAGGAAAGGAGTATTATTACAAGTTTTTACGTCAGTATTGGTCTGGTGGAAAGATGCCAAATGCATTATTACCTAGATTTAGAAAATGTGGTGGAAGAGGGAAACCAAAAAATCCTACAAAAAAAATGGGAAGGCCAAGAAAAACTAGTGTATCTACAGATCCAAAGTTGAACGGTGTTATCGTAGGCGAGGGGACTCGAAAGATTTTTGATGCAATTATTAGAGAGGTGTATTTAAAGGTAAATAGAAGAGACTCTATTAGATATACCTATATTGAAATGCTAAAAAAGTACTATAGCATAGGAACCCGTCAAAAGGGTAGATATGAAATACCCATTATACCTCCAGATTATGAACTCCCTAGCATAGCCCAACTAAGATATCATATTCGAAAATATGTTAACAGGCGTAAGCAATTAATCGCGCGTGAAGGAGAAGTAACTTTTAACCGTGATTTCAGACCTTTACTTGGATCGGAAACAAGAAAGGCTACCGGGCCAGGACAGATTTTTGAAATTGATGCAACCATTGCAGACACTTACCTAGTGAGTTCGGATGACTCCAATTTAATTATCGGCAGGCCGGTTGTTTACATTGTGGTAGATGTCTATAGTCATATGGTTGTTGGATTATACGTGGGGTTTGAAGGCCCTTCATGGCTTGGCGTGATGATGGCAATAGAAAATATTGTTGAAGATAAGGTTGAATTTTGTAAGCAATATGGAGTTACGATTACGAAAGAAGAGTGGCCTTGTAACTACATGCCACAAACATTCTACGCTGACCGTGGTGAAATGGAAAGTAAAAATGCGGATTCATTGGGTAATGCCCTTGGTATTAAATTGAAAAATGCACCACCATATCGTGCAGATTTGAAAGGGATAGTAGAACAGCAATTTCGTACTTTAAACCTCACTCTTCAGCCATGGACGCCTGGGGCAGTGAAGAAAGAGTATCAGAAACGCGGTGGTCCTGATTATGTATTGGACGCTAAACTTACGCTTAAAGATTTTACAGCGATGATGATCGAAATGGTTCTACACAGAAACAATTATCACTACATGGAATATTATCCCGTTGATAAAGATCAAGCCATAGATAAAGTTCGTCCAGTTGCTAGGGATTTGTGGAACTGGGGAGTAGCCCACAATCATTTTCTAAAGGTAATTGATCCTGATATTGTTCGTTTGAATGTATTGCCGGAGGCTACTGTAACCGTGCATCGAGAAGGGATTTATTTTGAGGGGATGTATTATGGGTCTGAAGAGTTACTTCTCCAAGGCGGGTTTATAAAAGGAAAGTCACCCAAAGTTGTGATTGCTTATGATCGAAGATGCATGAATTATGTGTACATTAAAACAAATCAGGGAAAGGGAATGATTAAATGCAATCTCTTATCTAAGTCATCGCGTTTTATGAATATGAGTCTTGAAGAAGTTAAATCAACTAGGTATGAAGAAAGTTTATCAAAGAGTTTATATAGAACAACTGAAGTTCAGGAAGAAGTTTCTTTAAGTGCCAAATTAGAAACCATTGCTCAGGAAGCGATCGATCGTAGTGTTGAAAATGAGGATAGAAGTCTCACAAAGACTGAACGTAAATCCAATATCCGAGGAAATAAGGCTGTAGAAAAGGACAAGATGAGGAAAGAACAAGCTTATGAACTGGGAAAAACAGATGAAGAGTCAGTTGTGCTTGAAGATAATGTAACCGATATTGAAGCGTATAAGCCCAAATCAAAGCTGGGTCTACTTGCAAAAATAAAATTAGAAGGGGAAATAAATCATGGATAAGAAGAACCAAGGATCAAGGGGCTATCAGTTCTCACCAAGTCTTATTGGGAGACAAGAAGAAGCCCGTTATTCTGAACAATATATATCGGGTTATAAAGACAACCCCTTTATAGAGGCGTTGCCTCCCATATTCGAAGAGGAGGATGTAGCCTTACAAATCAGAAAATATCCTGATTATGATGTTAGCCAGCGAAAGCTAGGGAAACAGACGAGATTGCACCTCGTGCAACAGATATCTGACTATGTTGAACCTATGCCTTCACACTTTCTTGTAGCACAAAGAATCGATAGGGCGGGTCGTCACGGGTATAAAGCTCGTAACCCCTTCTCTCCAGCATACAACAGACAGTTTCATATCGGATTTAGAGATGTGCTGGATGGAGGAGTTGATCAGGAAGGATTAAACATTGCCGGTGTAAGATCTACAGCTTCAGCATTTTCTATACTGGGAGTAAGTGGCCAAGGTAAGACGACGGCGATAGAAAGCTCACTACTTCTCTATCCCCAAGTCATTTATCATTCGGTATACAAAGAACAACCGTTTATACGTAAGCAAATCGTTTGGCTTAAGCTGAATTGTCCCTTCGATGGCTCTTTAAAGGGCCTGTGCTTTAACTTTTTGCAATCCGTAGATTCAATTCTAGCTACCAATTACTTTCAGAAGTTTGCATCAAAGGGTGCCTCTATTGATATGTTAATCCCAATAATGGCTCACATTTCCACGTTACACGGTTTAGGCGTTTTGGTAATTGACGAGATCCAGAACCTTAGCTTTATGAAGAGCGGTGGAGCTGAGAAAATGTTAAATTACTTTACGCAGTTAATTAATACAATAGGTGTGCCGGTAGTATTGGTTGGCACATTTAAGGCAATGAGACTCCTATCAAGTTCATTTAGTCAAGCTCGGAGAAGTACCGGGCAAGGGGATATGATAATGGACCGATTGGTTCAAGGAGAAGAGTGGGACTTTTTTCTAAATAGTCTTTGGAAATACCAATGGACTGCAACTGAAACTCCGCTCACTATAAAACTGAGCAATAAAATGTACGATCTTTCACAAGGCATCATTGATATCGCTGTTAAGTTATATATGTTAGCTCAATGGCAGGCTATCGAGGATGGGGATGGTAAGGAAAAAATCAAGCTAAGTCTTTTGGATGCAGTAGCAAAGCAGCATATGCAACTTGTCCAACCGATGCTTAAGGTTCTAAGACGAAATGATCCGGATGCCTGGGCTTTAATTGACGATTTATATCCTAAATGGGATGTGTTAGATCAGTATTTACAAAAATCTTCTGAAAAAGTAAATCTTCAAGGCAAACTTAGAAGTAAGATGTTGCGGGACGAGAAGATAGAACGAGAAGAGGAGAAATATCTTGAACTCATAAAGACGGCTGTAGATTTCGGGCTATCCTCGGAAGCAGCTGAGGAAGTTTCTAATAAAATCCTACAGTCTAATGAGGCTGACAAGGATATTGTGGATTTACGTAAACAGCTTATTCAGGTGATTACAAACACAGTTATTGTAGGAGAAGGGGAGAACTCTGATACAAATGAAAATGGGGACAAAACAGCCCAAAAGAGCTCAAAAAGAAAGAGAAAACAGGAAATACTTGATGAGGACGACCTCAGAAACGCAGCAGTAGGCAATGATAAGGATAAGGAAGCTTTATACGAGAAATTAATGAACATCGGTAGCATCCCAACAGACGAGGAGCTATCAAATCTTATCATTTAAGCCTTTTATTTGTACTAAGAATATAAGACAAGGGGAAAACTAGCAATAGGATATCTGAGAGGAGGATTCTATTGCTAGCCTATTTTCCGACTCTTTATAAAGATGAATTGCTTTATAGCGGAATTGCCAGATACCATATGAATTCTGGTAATAAGACTCAAAGACAAACCATTGAGGATCTTTTTGATAATCAGCTCGTATGCTCCGCTGCAGATTTGCCAAGCCACTTGGACACCTTGATCTCCAGAATAAACAGTAGTTATTCATCTGAACAACTAATACGCAATCATACACTTTTTCCTTATTACGCAACCTTTATGAGTCAATGCAAAATTGAACACTCAGAATGGGTAATGAAAAACGGCGCTGCTCAAGGCACTATCCATGCAAACCTGGGCTTGCTAGCTAGTAAAGTGAAAATCCCCAAGTATCTTAGGTTTTGCCGAGAATGTTATAAAGCTGAAACCGAGGCATGCGAGCCCTACTGGCATGTATCTCACCAATTACCAGGTGTCAGTATCTGTCCCTTACATAGGACTTCTCTTGTCATAAGTAAAGTCGAATGTGGTACGGAAAATCATAAATTTGAATATGTGGCTTTATCGAAGATAAGAGAAGAAGGTTTGGGTGAGGTAGGTATTGATACCAACTGGATGGACACTCTCATATATATTGCTGAGCAATCTATTGCAATGCTGCGTTCTTCTGGTTCAGAAAATAGTAGTAAGCCAGAGTATAAAAAAATGTTATACAGCAAAGGGTATCTAACACCAAAAGGAAGAGTTGAATTTAAGAAACTAATTCAAAATTTTCGCCATTTTTATGGCGATGAACTGCTGGAGCATCTGAACTGCGAAGTTATGGGTGTTTCTGAAACCTGGTTGCATAAGATTATCAGAACACCTGAGGAAATAAGACATCCACTAAGGCATATTTTAGTGGTGAAATTCATTGGGAATGTCGCAAAGAGCTTATCCAGTCATAGTCAATCACCCTTTGGTAATGCGTCGTGGCCCTGTTTAAACAAGGCTGCAGGACATTATCGACTTGATGTTATTGAAAGTTGTAAGATATCTCGATGCACAAAAACTAAGCAAGCGATTGGAACCTTTCAATGTTCCTGTGGATTTATATACTCGCGTACGGGTCCAGATCAATCTTCTGATGATAGGTATCGGATAGGGAGAATAAAAGAATTTGGCCAGGAATGGTATATGAAACTAAGCGAATTAAATGCAACAACCCTTTCTCTTCGGAAGAAAGCAAAAGAGTTAGGGGTTGATCCAGGGACAGTAAAGAATCAACTGGAAGTAATGAAGAATTCTAGGATGATAAAGCCGGCGAGGATCTTTGTAGAGCAAGCTAAACAATCTTTAAGTAGTATTCAAATGAAAGAGATGGGGAATATTCCTAAATTGTCCCCTAGTAACTACGTAAGAATCAATTGGGGCGAAAGGGATGAACTTTTATTGGAAGCCGTTATAAATGCGGTTACTTTGATTAAAGATGCACCAGAACCTCAGAGAATATCATTAGCAGCTATAAAAAGGGTTCTCACCAAAGTACCTAAAGATATGACTAAACTGCCCAAAACGAATGCTTACATAATAAAAAGCATGGATTCAACGGAGTCATTTCAAATCCGAAGGATAATTTGGGCGGCAAAAAAGTTAGAAGCAACGGATGGAAGGATATTAGGTTGGAGACTACTCAAAGTTGCTGGCCTTAATCATCCATTAATAGATAGTGTGCAAAAAAAGTTTGATGAAATATTGAATCTACCGACCAGACATCAATAGGAGTGAAGTAGCATGACAAATGAACTTGCTTTCTTTCCAAAAATGTATCAAGGAGAGGATTTTCGGAGTACAATTTATCGTTACCACATAATAAGTGGAAATGTTGATTTCATGTATAGTAAAAAAGAATTGTTTGATTTGAAATCAAGCAAAAATCACTTTTTTTCTAGAAATATAGATTATCTTATTTCTAGGATACCTAAAAACTCGCAAATAACAACAGAGCATATATTAAATAATCATACCGTCTTTATGTTTTATAAGCCATTTATGTCAGTTGAGAAGCTAAATGCTTTTTATCAAGATGTAAAGAGTGGTGGTCGCGGAAGAACAAATTTCTCTGGAAGAATAGTTAATGCAGCTGGTCCAAATTTGATATCCCAAGAAAACAAATTTTGTCCAATATGTATGGAGGATGAAAAGAATAAGCTTGGAGAACACTTTCTGCATGTTAAACAACAAATTCATTTTTTAGAAGTTTGTCCAGAGCATAAAGTGAAACTTATTCCAGAATTACCTACAAACGAAGCGCAATTATCGAATTCGTACTCTGATACTGATATGGCTTCATTAAATGATGTGCATAGATCAGAAGATGATTGTGAGATTCCTTGTAAGAGAAGACATGATTATCAACTGCAGATTGCAGAAGAGATTTATCGCCTATCAACTGGAATGGTTGATTTCAATCAGCAAAAACTTTTAGGTCAATATAATATTGTTCTTGGGAACAAAGGATATATCCATGACATTACTGGACAATATTCCATAAAAAAATTAATGAAAGATTTCATAGATTTCCATAGTGCTGATCAACTTGATGCTGTCGGAATAGATTCTGATTATCTATTTTCTGATCAGACTCTTCAAAATATGTTCAGGAAAAGCAATGTACACAACCATATAATACTGCATATTCTGATGATGCGCTTTTTATGTGGCAACATAACTAGTTTCCTTGAGTATAACACTGGTTATGCAATTCCTATACCATTTGGGCCAGGGCCTTGGAAATGTTTTAATCCGCTGTGTCCAGAACATAATCAACAAATCATTTATAATTGTAAACGAACTAATAACATAAATATGTTTTATGGAGAGTTTCAATGTGAAGTATGTGGCTTTACGTATTCTAAACGTTGGCTCAATGAAGAAATAGCTTATAAAGATGGAGAATATATAATAAAATCTTTAGGTTACAAGTGTATTGAGAAAATCTTCGAATTACGAGATTTGGGATATGCACTCAAAGAGATATCGAAATTTCTTAACATAGATTATTGGAGAGTAAAGAAATATGTGAATGAGAAAAGCAACATGATGATAAATCGTAATGAATGCTCAATTATAGATAGGGACTCCGGAGAAGTTTTCAAGTTATTAGCTGCAAGCAGAGAAAGATCTGCAACAGCTTATATTAAAAATAAGATAGACCAATGCCGAGAAATAATATCTCAGATTGATTTAGGTGCTCATACACGTACTGAAATAAAACGTATGGCTTATAAAGAATATGTATATTTACTTAGGCATGATAAAGAATGGATAGAAGAAAAATTACCACCGCAGGGATATAGATATACAAATTTTGATTTTAAAAAGTTGGATAATGAATTATCAAGTCTTATTAAGAAGACAGCAATAAAGATATATGCAACTAATCCCACTAATCGGATAAGACGTTTTTCGATAGTAAATGCATTAATGGAAAAGGATAAACATCAATATACTAATAATAAAAAAAATTTACCTAAATGTGCAGAAACTCTGAGTAAATTTGAGGAGACCAGGGAAGGCTATCAAATTAGACATATTCCTATAATAATAAAGCAAATGTTTAACTCTCAAAATCGTAATATAACAGTTGATAGAGTTGTGGAATTTAGTAAAACTTATCGGAATTGTTCTGACAAGGTTAGGGAGAAAATAAATGATATTTTGATTGAGATGGATATAAGTGGGGACTTTAAAGAGTCTTAGAAGTTTGGGATATCTAAACTAAGAGGGGAAGGAAAAATGTTGAAAAAGCCGTTCTATACTAAGGACGGCTCTTTATGCTAGATGGAATAAATCGAAAAAGATGTCTTCCTCTATTTGTGTTAGCATTTTAGTTAACTATTATTTCAGGATCGGCTAATTGTTGTATTAAAGGGTATTCATCCCACGTTCTTCCCTGAAGTAAACGTCCCGTGCGATGTTTCTGAACTCCCCCCCACTGTTTGAAAAAGAACGCTACGCTCTGTGCAATGCATTGATCTTTAATGGATACAACCCACGCTTCTTCCATTGGTCTAGCCCCATATCCGGACTCTCCTCCTACGATAACCCATTGAATACCTTCGAGATTTAGGTTCTCCAAAGGACCAATTAAGGGCTCTATCGAAAGAAATTTAACGATGGCAGGTGTATTTCGAAGATGTTCAATACGCTGAATCACTTTTTTGTTTTCAACACTGACTCCTAGCCATACATTTGGAGGCCATGGTAAATAAGGAGCCAATTCCATAAGGCGTTCCGAGCGCTTCGTTAATATTTGAAAGGTATGCCAAGATGCCTTTTCCATAACAGCAAATACTTGTTGTATAAATTCTAAGGGGACATCTTTATGAAAAAGATCGGACATAGAATTAACAAAAATACGTCTCGGTTTCTTCCAGGATAAAGGCAATTCAATTAGATCAGGATGTAATGTTAATTTGAACTCATTTTCATAACGAGGGTTGCCCATTGCATGAAGTCTTTTGGCCATCGTAGCAGCGTAGCAGTTGCGGCAGCCTTCAGATACTTTTGTGCAGCCAGTGACGGGATTCCATGTTGCTTCCGTCCATTCAATACTGGATGATGTTGACATTAATTGATCCCTCCTGACCAAAGTATAGCATAGCCTGGAAATTGGAGCGCGTTCAGAATAGCTCAAATTCTACTTGTTGAACTTCTTTAGGTCTGTTCTCTAATCTAGATAAAGTAGATGGAGGCAGACCAGAATTGATAGTATTGCATTCAGCACGTTCACGGTAATCTTTAAATGCATAATTGTCGGTTTTAATTAGATTTTTGTTTGTAGAGAATAATGTTTTGGCATAATCGGAAATAGACTTCTTATCATTGGATTCAAAAGGTAATGGCGAATATTGAAGGTAAAAGTCAATAATCTTTGCATAAGTTACATGTTCCTTCTTATTAAAATGAAGCATAAAATCTTGAACGAATTCCTTGTATCCATAAGAGTTATGACGATTAGTATCAGAAAACAAATCATCTTGAAAGGTTGATGCATTGAGTTGGTTTTGAATAATATAGTGGTTCTCAGCTTTTGTTCGTAGATCTTCGAACTGGACCATTGATTTTTTCATTTCGATTAATCCTTTTCGATCTCGAGTAACAAATACCAAATGAAAATAAATATTGTTGTTAATTTGACTATGTATTCTTTTACTGAGTGTGTAGACATTAGAAGTCCCTGATTTAATTTGAGTTTTGTATAATTCAATAATGTTATCTTCAAGTTTCAATAGATCCTGCATTAAAGGAAGGGACAGACTGTCGCTGGAGTTCCTTCTTAAATTTAAGTACTTAGAAATATCCGTAGGCAGAGTATTCACTCCAAAAAATTTGCAAAGTTCATTTTCACTGGATTTAATCGTAATATTTCGTACCAAGGAATAACTCATAACATTAATTAAAAGCTCATTTGAGGGTTGTTGGATAATCCGATGCATATCATTCATGTTGACCCCCTTATATCCAAAAGGGTCAATGAAATAAAACGTGGGTTTACCTTGTGTGTAATGAATTAAAGTGTCTAGATGATCCTCGAATTTGCCTGAAAAGTTTTGGATTTGATGCGGGTAGGGAGAGCGAAGTCTTATCTTCTCAAGTTCTTGATGATATTCTGTATTGTATTCCACATTATAAAATTTAAATCTCAAATCATTACTGTATTCCGCTTGTAAGATATTTTGGAAATTAAGCAGGCGGTTAATAGCAATTTGAGGAGAACCCATTTTACCGTCATCAAAATAGCCACGACCAGCAAAGCCATCTACGAAATTTACCGTTTTAATCTTCTTTCCGTAATTTGCATTCGCAAAAACTTGACTCCAATTCTTTAAATAGTCCTCCAAAAGGATATGTTTCAAGTGTGTTTGAATATCTTTATGGTTAAAATGATTATCCCCTGTTTTAGACATTAAGTTCACCTCAATAGGTCTAATTTCACAGATTATACCATGGATAAATATCCTAAGTATATAAAATATGTGTTTGTTAATATCTACTCCTGTTTTCTTTATCGATTAAGAATTTGTTTTTATGGAGGATGTAGGATAATTTAGTGATCTGTCGAATTTTCTATACAGAGAATAGAGTTATGAGTCTAAGAGGGGAGTGTCTTCGTGGCTGATCTAATTGATTACGAGGAGTTAGTAAGCAAAAATAACATTTTTTTAGATAACTTAATGTTTGGAAATGGGTTCTCCATTTATTTTGGTAGTAGATTTAGGTATAATAACTTATTTGATGAAGCCAAACAATTGTTCGAAGAATATGATGAGCAACTTTTTTCTGTATTTGAAACAAGCAACTTTGAGACAGTATTAAGATCATTACATACCTCTAAGGAAACGAATAAAATATTTGGGATTGATTCAGTACTACTTGATGAAAGTTATGAAAGAATTAAACAATCACTAATTGAAACTGTAAAAAAAGTTCATCCAGAGGCTAACGAAATGACTCTCATGCAAATAAATCATTTAAAAACAACATTTAATATGTTTAAGAAAAAGGTTTTCACTACTAATTATGATCTACTAGCATACTGGGCATTAAATAAAATTAGAAGTAACTCTAGAAAAGTCTCAGATGGATTCGGATGGGATACTGACACAGATACAATTATGTTTGGTGCAGGTGTTGGGGTCAGCGAAGATGATAACCCTCTGCGATTGTATTACCTACATGGATCGTTACATTTATACATGGATGCTGGTGAAATTATAAAAATTACTAGAGCAAGAAATCCTGTTGGCACCACTGATAATACTTTATTGACAACGATTACTGATTCGTATGATGAAGGATATCTTCCTCTATATGTTTCTGAGGGTACGTGGAAACAAAAAAAAGCTAAAATTAATAACAATAAATACCTAAGACATTGTTACGATGCCTTACTAAAAACTACTGGAGGATTGACCATTTTTGGTCAATCTTTAGATGCAGACTGTGATAAACATCTTATTGATGCTATAAAGCAGTCAAATATTAAAAAAATTGCTTACGGTATATACGATATAAAACGGCAGGCATTAATTGAAAAAGAAATTAGTTCAGCGTTTCATGATTGTGATGTTGAAGTTGAGTTTTATGATTCCAGGAATTTTTTCGAATGTCTGTCTAGTTTGGAATGGGATAAGTTTAGTGGGTTATAACATTAACTGGGTAGCAGTATGAGTCTGGGTATAATTGCTCGTGTCATACATCTCGCTAACTGACGTTTGAACTGTAGTTACAAAATTATGTCTACTTTCCCATGGAACTCATTATGCCTTCGGGCTATTGAGGATGATCTCGGTAGCTTGAAGGCATAAGTGCTTAGGAATTATTTGATTTTATAATGAATTATATAATAAATGGGATATGAGATGCAGCTTGAAAACGAGGAGGGCTTCTGATGGCTTATAAAGCCTTTTTAGTAGCAGTAGATAAAAATATTTCTCCTGATTTTTCTGGTTTACCGAACACCCTTAATGATGTAAGCGAAGTAAAACGATTATTAATGGAGAACCCCTCGAACTTCTTTGATGCGAATGTACAAGAATTTACTGGAACGATAGCAAAAAAATCAATAGTAGCAACGGAATTGAAGGCCTTTTTTGAAAGTGCAACGAGTGATGATATACTCTTTCTGTTCTGGGCAGGACATGGACATTTACATGAGGGAGACGGGTATTTAGTACCGTTTGATGGTGATACTGCATTAACAGAATCTTCAATGATAAAAATGGCTGAATTAAAAGATATGATAGACAACTCAGAAGCAAGAGCAATTATTAGTCTATTAGATACATGCCATAGTGGCTCGATTACCCGGAGTAAGGATATTTTAAGAGGGCTACAAATTATAGGTACAGGAAAAGTAGTGATTGCTGCATGTCAAGCCCATCAATATGCTTATGATCGAAATGGTCATGGAGCATTCAGTGATTATTTAATCCAAGGATTATCGGGAGCAGCCGCCAATCAAGAAGGGAAAATAGATATTTATACTCTTTATTCTTTCATCTCTTCAAAGTTAACCGCTGAATTCCAATCTGGTGTTCAAGTCCCAGCTATTTGTACCTCAACACTTGAGGGGCAGCCTATTGAAATAAGACGAATTGTATTAAGAAGCGAAGAAGGAAATCATGCTCAAGAGTCAGTTGTGGAGACAGTCTTAGATAGCTCAGGAACCAGTTACTGGTTGGGCAATATAAGTAGTGAACACAACGGATTTTCAGAGCTCAGGACAGGCATATATAAGTTGAATATTAATAACCCAGTCCCGGAAGTGGAGAATGAGTTTCGTAAGATTAATGATAAAAAAGCAGTAGTCGTTTTTGCTATAAGAAATCAAGCGTATCTGATAAGAATAGAGAATATAACTATTTCCTCAACAAGTTCAGGGGACATAATGGAGGTTGAACTGAGGAAAATTGAAGGTAAGCACGAAACAGCCTCTATGGAAATGCAGTATGGTGGGGGATCGGGGAGAAGATTTACTTCTGATCAAATTGCAACTATTCGTGCAGAGCGGATATTATTTGGAGACGAAAAAGATCGTACTTCTTTATGGGAAGATATATTTTTAGAAAGCTTGATAAATAGCCCTACAAACGGCAGCCTTAAAGTTGTACCGAATATAATTTCAAGTCTGCAGAATGAAGGATATAGTATTAACAGAATACGTGTAATGACTGTTGGATATTTGATACTAACAGGGACTGTAGAACGTATTGAAAAGTTGGATTTTAAGATTAAAAATGGAACTATTACAGAAGTATCTTTTGCTGGCTACCGGACTAAGCAATATTCAAATGTTGACCCAAGCCGTATTGAGCTAAATGGTCGGATTCGTTAACAAAGTAGTTTTAAATATTCTTTTCTTGGTAATTTCTAGTGGTTTTACACTTTCTTTTTTTCGTGTTTATCACATGATTCTATAGACTCAGTAAAATCAACAAAATTAGTTTCACAGATTTATATCACGGGACACAAATGTCTGGTGATAAGAAAGTTAGGAACCAGTAAAGAAAGTCTGGGACCAAATTACATTAATGAGCCGTCCTGCATTTTGAGGACGGCTCTTTTTTGCGTATATTGTCTGTAGAAAATAAAGAGCAAAACTGAAAAATAAAGTATTAGACTAACGGCCGCTTCATCAAGCTATCACTTTATTAAGGGGAATGCACCGTTTGAACATCTATTAAAATATTTTGATTTATTATCAAGTCTAATCAGTTCAGCAACAGAATCTGAAGTGAAAATCGATGGTGCTCTCTATGGAGGAATCAGAGAAAGAAAAGATAAACTTATTCTTGAATCGGTTCATCATCCGCTAATCTCACTTGAGCTTGCAGATGATGAATTCGGAACAAACGCCAGAATCTCCGCAGACACAATAAAATTCAGACATCAAGTGCAAGATAAAACGCATCATATTTTAGATGATCTTATATCTATTTTTGAAAATCAGCTTGTTAAGATGGAAAATAAATTTAGGGATTATATTAAGTGATTAATTTGAATGTTTCGCGATGAAGGTGCTGGCAACTTATAACGTTATATTCACACATCAGGCATGGTATTGGGTCCGGCAGAGGGATTTCAGATAATATTATGAATAAAATTATAGACGATTAACTTTAAATTTTGGTCAGTTAGATTAGTTTCCAAGTTTCTTTCCATAGTATTTTATAGTGGTTCCACACATTCTTTTTTTGACTTTTTTTATGTAACACTGTAAACCCAATAGAATCAACAAAATTGGTTCCAGAGTTTTTTACACCTGACATATCTGTTGTCTGTTTGGATTCGGTAATACTACTAGAAGGTCTTCAACTGTCTACAGAACTGACATCTAGAATATACAACATGACTCTAATTGAGGCTGCCTTCGGAAGCCTGTCACTCATCACTTAAAGTTTGCCACCAAGTCGAGCGAATTTCAGGTATCCACTTCTAATTCTCGCTCGGCTTTTCTTTTTTCCTGGCTCTCAGTCCACGAATTCCACATGCCCTCCCAAACCTTTTCCCAGGCTTCTCCTCGCGCATGCAGAATCCTATGAAACCCGGACCACACCTGCACTTTTAGGCTTTCTCTCACTTATATTCTCACGACAAACTTATTTTTCTTTTATGCTTAGAATTTCCCTCCAATTTTTGTTTTTCTCGTGTGTTTTTTCGGGTTTTAGCTTAAACTTTTAGCGGTTTATTGTAATAAAGAATGGGGTTCTAAATATGAGGAAAAGCCTTGTGGGAGTAAAGGGAGAGGAATTGAGGGGGAAAGGAGGCGATCTACCGAATCCTTCATTGAGCAAGAACTAATGTATCAGCTTGGAACCGTAAAAAAATTGTTTCCGCTTACGTGCAACAGATCCTCGTATATCGCGTGGCGACAAGTCTGAAGCTGGTTTTGGCTTAGGAAATTTGGGACATCTCTAAGCTGCGCTGGCGCATCTAAAACTTATCAGGTGTATCAGGCAGCATTTAAACGTCTCTGCCTTGTTCGGAATGATACTCAATGCAGTGTTTAGGCAGTTGTATATCGCTTTGCTGGTATACTGCTGTTCAAAAATATGTATGATACCATTCGACCGCAGATTCCTAATTTAAATATTTTTACTAAATCGACTATACAAATTAAAGAAGATACCCTGAAAATTATAGATAATGTAAAATACTGTAGACAAATGGATAATAATGTTTTACCATGAACGATGTTGGTGGATAAATGATCCTTCAATACCAAAAAAATATAATTTTAACTGTTTTGTCAAATGATAATTTGTTTTTTTATCCATTTTTGCAACTTATCTACTTGTCGTGATGATGCTAATTTCATAAGGGTGGTGATGTGTAGAGGGAAATATACCGAGTGTTTGATTAACTTGGGGTGGGCCGGGGACTCAGTAAAAAATCACTATGAAATTTTTAAGGAACTATCAAAAGAATGGCTTGACTCCAAATTATGCATTGAACTTAGAAAATGAAAGGGCCGTTTCAAAAGCAGCAAAATCTTTTCGTCTCTCACAAAAATAAAATTAGCCGACGCCATTCGTGGTCTCTCCTGCGGCAAATCGCATTACCGTATCCTATTCTTTCTCATCTTCAGTTGGATGCTCGACTGTGAATGGATTTCCATTTTCGTCGTTTGCAAAACGACTTATTGATAACGCTTTCTCAAATGCCGATGCCTACATAACAGGCTGATGTAAAAGAGATCGATCAGGCATGGTCGACTCATTCTGTAACGGTCTGGTTAACTATGATACTTAATCAGGAGATCATCCGACAGTGCATGTCATTTACATTGTTTCTCGATCTGAATTTTATAGTACAGACACGGTGTAAGGCGATCAGTCCGGCGCTTCCAGAATGCAAAAGCTATTGAGTTTCTACAATCAGGACTGCTGCAAGGTTACATCAATGAAGCCAAAGGGGCTGTGGCCTTTGTCCTTGAGAACCAGTTCACTTATGATCGTCTGATGTTAGGTATATTACCAAAACCAATTCACAGGTGGCGTGCGTATCATTATTATGAGCTATTTAGATATTCATAAAATAATTAGAAGGTAGGTAGGTAGGTATGAAGAAACAAATTCTAAGATTATGTTCTGTTTTTTCATCAGATTTAGAACTATTTCCGTTTTTTATAGACCACTACAAAAAAATGGGAGTTGATTATTTTCACATAATTTTACATATGCCTCAGGATATGCTTCATCTAATCGATGAAAAACTGTTAGTATTTCGAGAGAAAGGCATAACTCCCGAAAAAATATATACAGGAAATTGGAGCGGTGCAATATCAACATCATTGATAAATGAAACAATGAGTAAATATAGCGATGATTGGTTTATTGTTGCTGATTCTGATGAATTTCAGATTTACCCAAATGATATTAAAAAAATAATTAATTCTAAAACTGACAACGTTGATTACATTTCAGGCTGTTTGTTAGATCGATTTGCACACGATGGAGATTTACCATTAATAATTTATGATAAATCAATTTGGGAACAATATCCTATCTGCGGATTTTTTGCTTTTCCTGTTGCCTATTCATGGCCATATAAAATAACCGCATGTAAAGGACACATAACGTTGAGTGAAGGCAGCCACCATGCAGTTATTACTGAAGATCATATAATAAAAAATGAAATTATCTGCCAGGTTCATCATTTCAAATGGACAGGCTCGTTTATTAATAAAACCCTTAAAAAACTTAAACAGGAATCTAATGGAGAATGGGAGGAAGATTTTTACCCTTTTTATGGTGACGAGCTAAGGAGGACTATAGACTACTTAAATAGCAATAACAATAAATTTAATATTAATTCTGAATTATTTAGAGTTGAATATTCTCCTGCACCAAAATATGAATGTTATTCGAAATGGGATGAGATCGCGCGTAAATTAGAAAGCTGGGATATGCAAGATAGAGAGAAATTTATAGATTCTTTACTACAAATCAGCTTGTAGAAAAAAAGAGGTGTGTCCTACGTGAGAAATGCATTTAATTTATACTACATAACAATTGTCAAAGGTGTTCGTCAGTTTACAACCTATCGCACCAATATTTTTGCGGGGGTAACTTCAGCATTGTTTATGTTGGGGGTGCGTTACGCATTGTGGATGGCTTTATTTGGGACAGGAAATGGCGGAGATTCTACATTAATTGAAACTATAACTTATTTTGTAGTAATGGATATTCTTATGGTGTGGACAACATCGACATTTAGTGAATATATTGGAAAGGATATCCATTCGGGGGATATTTCAATTGCACTTACAAGACCATGTTCGTATCATTTTCAACTTTTGATGGGCTTGCATTCAAAGGCGGTTGTAAGTACGTTTATAAGTTCTCTCCCTATTTTTATTGCAGCTACCGTGTTTATCGGGATTTTACCCCCTGTATCCGCGTTAAATTTTAGCATCTTTATTTTAGCCGCAATAATGGGAGGAATCATATATATTTTAATTGACCTGATAATAAGCTATTCAGCTTTTTGGCTTATGGGTTTTTGGTATATTCGCTTGTACAAAGGCGCATTGTTTATATTGTTTGGTGGCACAGTCTTGCCACTATGGTTTTACCCCGATTGGTTAAGAACTGTCAGTGATGTTTTACCATTCCAATTCTCGTTATTTATTCCTATGGAAATTTATTTGGGACGTATACGTGGTGGTGATATAGCTACGCCTCTAGTAATGCAAGTATTTTGGATTGCTTTGTTGTTTGCCTTAGAGCGATTTGTTTGGAGTAGGGTTCAATATAAAATTGTAGTTCAGGGGGGATGAATTCTGAATACTTTGCGAGTGTTTTTTACAATTATTAAATATGTGTATCGATCAAGTTTTGAGTACTCTGGAGCGTTTATAGGAGGTATTGTTGCACAATGGTTTAGCTATAGTATTTCAATACTAATGTTGTTTTTAATGGTGTGGAATTTTGGTTCATTGGCTGGCTGGGAGTCAACGGAAATCATTTTTATGTATGCCGTATGGTTATTGACATATGCTTTGGGAGCCTCTTTCACTACGCATATGTGCAGAAGTTTTCCTAATATGGCTATTAACGGACAACTTGATGAGGCGTATACTCGCCCAATGTCACCATTTTTATATGTAATGGCTACCTCATATAATGCCGGATTTATTTCGCATATTTCATTATCGATAGGGGTTTTGGTGTATAGCATTGTGCAACTTGGTATCTCTTGGACTGTACTACATTGGTTTTGGTTTGTAATAGTCATTATTAGTGGGGCGGTTATTAACGCTTGTATGATGCTTATATGTGACATGCCTGCGCTCCGGACTCGTTCTAAGTCACCTACGAGCATGTTTTATTCGGAAGGGCGGAGTTTTACTCAGTATCCTATTACAATTTATCCGCGTGCTATTGTACTTGTATTTACAACAATACTACCCTTTGGGTTTACCAGTTACTACCCCATTCAAGTTTTGCTTGGAAAAGAAGATGGTATAATGCCGCAAATAACTATGTGGCTGTCACCAATCGTTGCTGTTTTTTTGGTTGGTATTACAGCTTTGTGTTGGCAGGTTTTAAGTAGCAAGTATGAAAGTGCAGGTACGTGAAAGTGAAACTTAAATTATGTTCATCGTAGGAGGTGGGCTCATGCCACTAATAGAATTATCAAATGTGACTAAGGATTATAAAATCCGTAATCGTGAAAGCAATCGTTCCGTATTTGCAGAATTTATTAGACCTAGCTATACCAAAAAATGTGCTGTGAGAAATATCAATTTTAACATCGAACAAGGAGAGATGGTGGGCTTTATAGGTCCAAATGGTGCAGGTAAATCTACAACAATTAAAATGCTAACGGGTATCCTTACTCCTAGTTCGGGTGCAGTGCGTGTGTTTGGTCATGATCCTTGCAAGAACCGCACAATGAACGCCCTTAAAATTGGGGTATTGTTTGGGCAGCGTTCTCAAATGCTATGGGATTTACCTGTGCGTGATACTTTTGAAATGTTTAAGATTATGTACAGAATCAAGCCCCAGGATTATAAACGTCAGCGAGATAGACTTATTGAAATGCTAGATATGGGTGATTTTTTATCTCAGGCTGTGAGACAGTTAAGCTTAGGGCAACGTATGCGAGCAAATTTGGCATTATGCTTTTTGCATCAACCCCAAGTAGTTTACCTTGACGAGCCAACCATAGGTTTAGACGTGCTTGTTAAAGATAGAGTTCAGGAATTTTTGAAACAAATTAACAAAGAGCAGAATACCACTATTCTACTTACCACGCATGATACTAAAGATATTGAAGAAGTTGCTCAAAGGCTTGTGTTAATCGACAAGGGAAAATTATTATTTGATGGTGAACAAATTGATTTCCACGAAAAATATAAAGAAACCGATTATATTTTAGAGGTAGAGTTCGATCAGGCTATACCACCAATAATTCACGAACATTTTCAATTGCAAAGAGTCGAAACACAAAAACATTTCTATAAAATCCTTCATGATCAAATGCGAACGGGAGAAGCTATCAGCTATGTTGCTTCCCGGTATAACGTGGTGGATATTCGGGTACGAGAATCGTCCCTGGAAGATATTTTGAAAAATTTGTACAAATAATAAGAATATAAATGATAAAACTAAGCGAAGGGTCTATGAACTGTTCAAAAATAACTAATTATGTTAGTAGATTTATTACGCTACACTGTTACAAATTCAAACTTATGTAGACATTTCAGCACTTTCTTTCATTCCTGTTTGTGCTGACGTAGTCGGAATGGAGATTATTATGAAAAGAGTTGGAATTATTACTCTTTATTACAAAAACTATAATTACGGTGGCCAACTTGGAGCTTATGCACTGCAAAAAGCTATAGCTATGTTAGGATTTCAATGTGAGCAAATTGCATTCAAGTGGCTAAACGAATACACTTTACAAGCATATGAAAGTGCTAAAAGTGCTGAATATTTTAGGACTTTTTCTGAAAGTATTCCCCATAGTGAACGCTTATATACAGTATCTGATATTGCAGAATGTGTTGATGATTACGATATTTTTGTTTGCGGTAGCGACCAAATCTGGGGTTTGCCTTGGGTTATTTCCCTTTACAAGCATATGAAAGTGCTAAAAGTGCTGAATATTTTAGGACTTTTTCTGAAAGTATTCCCCATAGTGAACGCTTATATACAGTATCTGATATTGCAGAATGTGTTGATGATTACGATATTTTTGTTTGCGGTAGCGACCAAATCTGGGGTTTGCCTTGGGTTATTTCCGATGACATTTTACCCTGTATGGCACTTTCTTTTGTTCCAGCATCAAAAACGAAAATTGCATACGCAGCAAGCATGGGAGGTGCAGAAATAGGGCCTGATCGAAAAAAAGTCCTTGCTCCACATGTTAATTCCTTGAACTTTGTTTCTGTTCGTGAAAAAAGTGCAATCCCTTTTGTGGAAAAGATGAAAAATGGAGAGGTTACTCATGTATTGGATCCTGTAATGCTTCTTGATAAATCCGAATGGGATGATATAGCTACTACTCCGGCAGAAAAAGCCTATATACTCACTTATGATTTACGAGATATTACAGGGGTTCAGGAATATGCTGAAGCACTTTCAAAAAAGTACGGATACGAGATTATATCTCTTGCAACTGCTGGAGCAGCTACGGTTGGTCCGAAGGAATTTGTAGGGTACATAAAACACGCTAAGTATTTTATTACTAGTGCTTTTCATGGGGCTGTTTTTGCCATTTTATATAAGGTTCCATTTTTGGTTTTCCCGGTATCTGATAATCCACAAGACCCCAAATCAATGGATTCAAGACTAATAGCTCTGCTGGATACGTTTGGCTTATCTTCTTGCTATGTTTATGATTCAGCAAATATTCCAAATATTGATGATGTTACTTTTCATCATATAGACGAATCAAAAACAAGTACATTTCGTCATAATTCACTTCAATTTCTTAAAGATGCTTTGGAATCTTAAATAAACCAAAGCATGTGTGCGCTAGGTGTGGGCCTTCCCTTTGCCCATGAAGGCCCGTCTATTTACGCCAAAGTCATGTTATACGCCTGGCACAATGTAGTGAAATGGACAGAGGCGTTTCCGATATATTTTTTGTAATGTGAACCAATTAATTCAGGTTCCCTTATACGTCTTTCTTACCTAGAGGTTAACTTCACTCGTTTAAAAAATAGGGGGAATATACATGACAAAAATTTCTGTTATCACTAGCACATGTAATAAAGATAAGTATTTAGATATTACATTGGCTGGGTATACACTTCAAGATAATGATAATTTTGAAATAGTCATTGTAGATGATGGAAGTACGGACGATACGCAGAAGGTAATTCGTAAATACAGTAACAAATTAAACATTGTAAATATACATCAGTCAAACAGTGGAATCGCTGCAGCAAGGAATAAGGCATTGGATGCTGCAAATGGGAAGTATGTCATTATAACTGATGACGATAGGATCCCATCTCCTTCTTTCATTTCTGAACATAAAACCGCTCTTGATCGAGATAATAAAGTTGTAAGTATTGGCCAGCAGTATAGAATATTATCCTATTATACTAATCATTTTCCCCTTGAATTTTCTGAATTTATGGATCTGTTTGAAAAGCATCCTTTATTAGCAAAAATAGAAGATATTGTACAAGTTTTCACTGCTGAAGATTTAACAAGTAGTTTTGATACCATATTAGAAAAGTGGGCACTCTCTGTGTTCGACCCAGGATCTTTGTTACCCATTGTAGATCGTTTCGGCGAAGACTTAATTGGATATAACCTTGGCTGGACAAAGGCCTATGGAGGTAACATAGCGTTCGATAAAAGTAAATTAACCTCTAGTATACATTATGATACGAATTTCAAAAGATATGGAGCAGAAGATGTAGACCTTTCCTATCAGTTATATTTGCAAGATTATACTTTTAGGTTTAGTAGAAAGGCTAGTAATTACCATCAAGAACACCCTAGAAATCCTAAGGAAAGACAGCAACAGTTTGCTAACATTAAATATCTATTAAATAAATATAATAGTTTAGAAATGTATCTATTAAACGCTGATGTAAAGGGAGAGGCAAGTGCTGAAGGAATAAACTTTTTATTGCATTGCTTACAGAAAGATCCGTCTATTTTGTTATCGAAAATAAATGAATTTGTTAGTCGTAAGAACAAAATATTGGACTATAAAATAATAGGAGAATAATTATGCAAAATAATTTCTTAGAAGAGATCCAGATCATTATTAATGAAATGCTTTCGGTTAACACTGGGGATACATATCCTATACTTAATTTAAATGATAATTTAAGGGAAGATTTACATTTTGATTCCTTTGATATGGCTGAACTGACTGTGAGAATTGAAGCAAAGTTTGGTGTTGATATCTTTGAGGGCGCACATGTATATACGGTGAAGGATGTACTCCAAAGGTTGGAGTTAAAGAGATGAATAAAATTTTCATGAGTGTTAATGGAATGAATTATACTTATGCAAAGTTGATCTCAGATCTAGATGAAATGTACGAGCATCGTTACTATGTATTTTACAAAAATAATGACCCCTATAAAATTTTTAAACATATCATTCACAGTTTAATTCATGACTATGAGATCGAGATAATAGATGGAGACTTATCAAAATTAGAATCAATTGATCGTGGAATAGATTATGATCATTTATCCCAAGTTGTAGAGAGAGTAGATGAAAAAAGGCGAAGAATTAACACCCTGCCAGAGATAACCGAAATTGAATCAAGTTGTAAAAATTGGCGCATCACGTTACATACCTCAGGGACAGTTGGAAAACCCAAACGAATATCCCACTACATAAATACTTTTGTTAAAAATATAAAATGTACAGACAGGCACTCAGATGATATTTGGGCATTTGCATATAATCCAACGCACATTGCAGGTATACAGGTTTTTTTTCAAGCATTCTTTAATAAAAACTCAATAATATATTCGTTTGCAGATTGTCAAAAAATGTTGGGAGATTTATTAGAAAAATACAATATTACACATATATCTGCAACACCGACCTATTATCGAAATACTTTAATTTACTTAAATAAAAGCTATCCTTTAGTGAAACGAGTAACTTTCGGAGGCGAAAAATATGATGCTTCACTAGAGGGATTGGTACGCATGACTTTTCCTAATTCAAAAATATTAAACATTTATGCATCGACTGAAACCGGTAGTTTGTTTGTCGGTCAGGGAGAATTTTTTGAGAGTAATGAAATAATTCAAAGGTATACAAGGATCACTGAAGAGGGTGAACTTCGAATACATCGTTCGTTATTAGAAGGTTCAACAGTTCTTCAGAGTGACAATGATTGGTATTCAACGGGAGATATTGTGGAGTTCAGTGAAAATAAGATTCGGTTTATTACTAGAAAGTCTGAACTAATTAATGTTGGCGGCTATATGGTCAATCCTACTGAAATAGAATCTATTCTACGAAATGTTGATGGTGTTTTAGACCTAGTAATTAGGGGAGAAACAAATCGGTTTACGAATAATATTATAGTTGCAGATGTGATTAAAACCCATGATATAGATGAATTGGTCATTAAGAATGCTGTTAAGCAATACGCTAAAGAACACCTGCAAAGCTGGAAAGTACCAAGAATCATTAATATAGTCCAGCAATTAGGTAAAACTCGATCAGGGAAGAGGCTGAGGTGAGATAATGGTAATTATAGTTACCGGTCACTCAAGAGGTGTTGGCAGTGCGATTGTAAATAAAATACTTACGGATACCAACTACACTGTTTTAGGGATAAGTCGTGCTAGTCATGAGATTTTCAAGGATCTTTATGAAGAGTATGGAGAACGTTTTCATCACATTACCTATGATCTGAGCGATATAAAAGGTATTAGGAACTTATACTTAAACAAGTTGAAACATTATGGGCCCATTGTGGGATTAGTTAATAATTCGGCTGTTGCATATGATGATTTGGTTACGAATCTAAATATTGATGAGTTAACAGAAATGTTTCAAGTTAATGTTTTTGCAGCTATGCAATTAACGAAATATGTAATTAGGGACATGTTACTGAATAAATGCAAAGGATCCATTGTTTTTGTATCATCTGTAAGTGCACATACTTCATACAAAGGGTTAAGTATGTATGCTGCGACAAAAGGTGCAGTTGAGGCTTTCTCTAAAGGTGTTGCAAGGGAATGGGGAAAGCTCGGTATCCGTTCAAATTGCATAGTTGCAGGTTTTATGGACACCTCTATGAGTTCAACTCTATCGGAGGAACATAAAAAACGGATTTACCAAAGAACTTCACTTAAAAAAGAAACAAGTATAGAAAGTGTGGCTGAAACTGCTCTTTTTCTATTGACTGAGAAATCAGAATCTATTACAGGTGGAAATATATTTGTTGATAATGGGACAATCTGAAGCATCTATGTACAGACATTGTTGAATACCAATAAGTTTGCAGGTAATCCTTTGGGGCATGTAAATGATAAGTCGCCTATTTTCAAAATGTGTTTTGTCAAGTGGAATTCCTTGGTTGGATCATCCGAAATCCTTGGTGGATTTTTCAGTTGTCACCGTCACTTCTGGCGCTTCAGAGCATGCTTCGGCCGGTAGCTCTTGCCTTCAAAGACACTTAACTGCCCATGGTGAGCGAGCCGTTCAATCATAGCAGCATCCATCTGATCGTCGATAAAGATGGAGCCCCATTGAGAGAACTCCAGATTCTTAGTCAGGAAGGCTACAGCGTTCGCAACTGGCGGCAATCATCTGAAACAGCAGTTGCGATTCCTCTCAGCCCATCGGCAGATATCCCCATTCTTCCATAATCACAAGCTTTCACGCCCAGTGCAATGGCCAAGCTCGTCCGTACTCAGGCGGAAGGCAGGCGCAGAGCGTTCAGATTATAGCCTTCCAGACGAATGGGAAAGGTGGCTTAACGGGCGACTGTAATACTACGTTCGAGCGTAGACTCTTCATCAAGTTTCCCGATTCAGGTTCAACTTTTCTTTACTTCAGCCCAAATATTGCAAATGAATCTGGGATTACCGCTATGGTTTTGAAAAGCGGCATGAATTAGAAAGGAATGCTGTATACATCACCAGCATGTCTAGGAACCTTCACAACACGAAGCTTCATACCATATTCGGCCGTATGGATTTTATTCAAGAAATACTCTCTGACATGTATAACCTTGAATTTATTTTGAAATTGATTAAAAGGGGGATTCAACAACTTGGCAAACTTCTCTAATATAAGGCCATATAATGACTTATGGTTAGATTGCATTAAGAATAATTTGATTTCGATGCTTATGTGTATAAATGAAAACTTCAAGGATATTATTTTTCATGCAGAAGTTACCTATCACAATAAAATTATCGATCAAAAATTTAATTATGATGGAGAGGAGGTGAAGTTTTTTGTTGAGGGGTACTTTACACCCAAAGTTATGTTTTTCATGGATTTTTTAGATCAGCTTTTTGAAAAAAAAGAGTACAGTTTCAATGAATATAATCCAATATTCTTAAATGATGTTTTAAAAACAGCACTTCATGACGGATATTGTGTATTTTTCAAGGTAGATAGATTTTTTTATTTTGATGGAAGGGAAGCAGGGAAGTATCACATGGAACATCCCGTTTTCATCTACGGATATGATCCATCACAGCAGAGTTTAAAGACCATTGAGGACTGTATGATACCTGGGACTATGCAATATTATGATCTTCCTTACTCTGTAATCAAGGCATCCTGCGAAGATTTTATTTCTCATGGTAAAAATATCGAAGTCGTTCTATATAAACCGAATAACAATTTTAATTTAATGGGAAATAGAGAAGTTTCTTTGTTAAAGGCAAAAAAAATGTGCAATAACTTGTTGACTCACGATGGGTTGGGATCGGAATATAATTTGCTTTACGAAATCGGGTTGGCCGGAATAAAAACCTATGGGAAGAATTTTGTGGATTTGTTTTCCAAAATAGAGGAGTTTGGAGTATTTAAGACGAGGGTCGCTCAATTCCAGCAATTCCATGTAAGAAATTTTAACTTAATCAAACGTTTAAATGAATATGGATATATTAATGATCAGGATTCAAAGGACTTGTGCAATCGCTATGAACAGATTCGAAGCTTGTGGGGGAGTTTCAAACAAAAGAGTTATCAGCTTATCGCAAGAAAAAAGTTGAATATACGTACAAGTATCATGAATGATGAGTTAATTTCCTTGTCTATGATCATCGATGAAATAGTGAAATATGAAAGTGAAGCCGCGAATAAAATGTTAAAGATTCTTCCCTAAAAGTAGTGGGAGTAAAGAATTTTTTGCAGTATAAAATCGCTCCTTCATTTACATCCATAACAGTATTACTGCACCTCCAATTGTTAGTCACGGACATACAATTGGAGGTGCAGCTTTTTTATTGTTTAGGAAATTATACAATGCAAAAAAATGTGGATAACTCC
>NZ_JUEI01000009.1:0-92800 GCF_000802655.2 Paenibacillus sp. IHB B 3415
ACTCAAAATCGAGTGGGAAACCGTGGAGGTTCGAGTCCTCTCGCCGGTATCAATCAAATACAAAAAAGCTCATTAGATTTTATCTAATGAGCTTTTTTGTATTTTCGTGACTCATTCATTTTGTTTGCTGAAGATACTTTGGTACGGAACTCCAGGTGAGAATAAATATCTGCAGTAGTTACTAACCTCCCCAGAAAAGTACATGGACGTCTTATTCACAAATCTCTCGCTCGCAAACCTAGCATGAAAATAGCGTGAGTTTACCGAAAGAGTCTACATCCCATACTGATGATGCATGACGCGAAACACGATCCTCTTTAGGGTGGCATATCGGCACCGGCAGCGTCATCCACCGTGACGGCGTCTTCCATTTCTATTTCTCGGCATTTAATGAGGGGCATAAGGATATTGAAGGGAAATTTGAGCAGGTGCTGATGCGGGCAACGAGCACGGATCTCAGAAACTGGACTTTTGATCCTGACTTTTTTGTGACACCGGGTGTGGAGCATTACGGCAATTTGCACTGGCTTGACCCGCATGCCTTTTGGAATGAAGAAGCAGGCTGTTACTGGCTGGCCGTGACGGCGACCGAGAAGGATGGACTGCTCCACCGGAGCAGCTGTACCCATATCATGACTTCTCCGGATTTGAACGAATGGACGCACAGCAAGAAGCTGTACGCCCCTCGCATGTTCGACTCCCAGGAATGTCACGACTTCTTCAAGATCGGCGATAAATGGTATATGATCTTCTCCAACCTGACCCGCTGGTGGGAGACGCGTTACCGGATGGCTGACAGCCCCGATGGGCCATGGATCACGCCAAGCTTCGATGATATGTTTGACGGACGGGCGTTCTATGCAGCTAAGACCGTAACCGACGCTGAGCGCCATTATCTGGTCGGCTGGCAGGGCATCCGGATGAACATGGATGACAACGCCAAGTATCAATGGGGAGGCAGTGTGCTGGTTCATGAACTGGTGCAGCGTCCGGATGGGACGCTTGGCGTGATGCTGGTCCCAGCGGTGGAGCAGTCCTTCGACCGCTCGCTGGTGCTTGACCCCGAAGTCCATCTGGGTGAATGGAGCGGTACAACCCGCATTAAGGCCATTGTGCCGTATGGTTTTGGTTGGCAGGAGCTCGTGCAGCTTCCACAGCATGCTCTGCTCCAGGTGGATATAGACTGGGAGCCGGGAACCGGTGCCTTTGGCTGGATGCTGCACACGGGTGGAGACAAGCTGGAACAATGGTGCCAGGTTCGTATAGAGCCTGAGAGGGGGAGACTCCTGTTTGATCGTTCGAACAAATTCCACGATGATTATCATTATATCGAAGAACGTCCAATCTCCCTCAAAGCAGGGGAGCCGGCCTGTTCATCGAAAACGGTGAAGCGGTCTTTACGAATGTGGAGATCAGGGGAAATGTTGGGGTAACACTTTAAAATAATAATTCAAAAGAACCTCCGGTTGCCACTTTGTGATGGCAGACGGAGGTTTTTTTAGAAATATAAGAAATTATATGTTGCACACGATAACTTATCCTTCTATTTCTCGCTGAAACGAATGCCGTCCTTTAAGAGGACGGCGAAGACGTTTCTGCTTGATATAAAAAACCAAAAATATTGAACACAGGATAAAGAAGTTAGAATATAAAGCGCTTTCTTAATGTTATATACTCAAGGCACGTTAAAAGAAAGGGGTTGCAAACATTGTCGAATTTGTTTTACAGGCCGGCAGGAGCCTGGGTGGGAGACCTCATTCCCTACTATAAAGACGGTACATTCCGTTTGTTCTATCTTCATGACTGGAGGGAGAATAAGAGTATTCACGGGGAGGGAACTTCCTGGTTTGAGCTCCGCACAAGCGATTTTGTACACTACGAAGAAATGGGCGAAATGCTGAAGCATGGAAGTGTGAGCGAGCAGGATCTCAACTGTTATACCGGCTCGATCATCGAAGCCCAGGGAGAATACCATCTGTTCTATACCGGCCTCAATCCGAATCCGGAATTCATAGAGAACGGGGTGCCACTCCAATGCGTCATGCACGCCGTGAGCACGGATATGGAGCAGTGGCGAAAAATCCCCGAGGATACCTTCTATTCCGACGGAATTCAATATGAAAGGCATGACTGGCGCGATCCCTTTGTATTCTGGAACGAAGAGGCGGGGGAGTACTGGATGCTTCTCGCCGCAAGGAACAAAGAAGGTCCTTCCCGGCGCCGGGGAAGCATCGGGCTCTGTGCTTCGAAGGATCTGAGGCAATGGGAAATCCGCGAACCGTTCTGGAATCCGAAAATGTACGTGACACACGAATGCCCGGACTTATTTCAAATCGGGGAATGGTGGTATCTGGTTTACTCCACGTTCTCGGAGCGGTTTGTCACCCATTACCGCATGAGTAAATCTTTAAGCGGACCTTGGACGGCGCCGAGAAATGATGCGTTTGACGCCAGGGCGTTCTATGCCGCCAAAACATGGAGTGACGGAAACAAGCGATATGCTTTTGGCTGGGACCCCAGCAAGGAAAACGAGGATGACTACGGTGATTGGCAATGGGCCGGGAATCTGGTCGTGCACGAACTCGTTCAGGAACAGGATGGAACATTAACGGTTCGTATCCCGGAGACAGTCTCCCATCATTTTTCAAATGAACAGGCTGCCGTGTGGGGTTCCCGGCTTGGGGATTGGAAGGAGTCAGAGGGAGGCATAGCGGCGGTGGCTGACGAGACCTTCTCTTGCGTATCTGCGGGTTCCATGCCGGAAACTTGCAAAATTTCGGCCCGGTTATCCTTCTCCGAAGGAACCAGAAGCTGCGGTATTATGCTTCGTGTTAGCGAGGACAACGACGATGCCTATTATATTCGCCTTGAACCCATTCATAACCGCCTGGTGTTCGACATGTGGCCCCGCCGGATAGAGGGTGAGATGCAGTGGCATATCAAAGGAGACCACCCGCATGCGGTAGAGCTGGAAGTACCAATAGAATTGCATGCCGATACGAATTATAATATCGAGATCGTTGTGGAGAATTCTGTTTGCGTTGTATACTTGGCCGACCAGGTCGCTATGACTACACGTTTGTATAATTTAAAAACCGGCAACTGGGGCTGTTTTGTTCAGGAAGGCCGGGCGAATTTCGAACAGGCATCCATTTCGGTTCCCAACTAACAGGAGGTCTTATAAATGAAACGTTATGTCAAATGGCTGACTCTCTCGTTATCTCTGGTTGTCCTGGCGGCGATGGTGAGCGCATGCGGAGGCAAAAATACTAATAACGGCGCTTCAGAAACCGGATCGGCAAATCCGCAGAAGGTGGACAAGAAAACATACAAGTGGTTCGTGGCCCGCGGCGTAGACAGCCCTCCGGCTGTTACTGTAAAGGAGATTGCAGATGAGTTCTCAAGGACGCATCCGGAATTCGAGCTGGTTCTGGAAGGCACGGGTGATCGCCCGTCCTATCTGCAGAAGCTGCGGACATTGATTGCGAGCAATGAGATGCCCGCCATGTTTGATACAGATCCGGATGCCTATGCTTCCAAGCTCGTGGAGCAAGGAAAACTGGTAGATATGAAAAAACTGCTGGAGGAGCTGGGGAAATATGAAGATTTCCGTCCGGTGGCCTTGCAATATCAGCAGTTCGCAGACGGCAGCATGTATACTTTCCCGCTAGAATATGGAATCGAGGTATTCTGGTACAACATCAAGATGTTCAAGGATCTTGGACTGAAGCCGCCGAAGACGTTCGATGAGTTCATGGAGGTTGCCGAGAAGCTGAAGCAAAGCGGGGTTACGCCGATTGCCGTCGACGGCAAGGATAAATGGCCGGTTCTCCGGTACCTGGCGTACAAACCGTTCCGCATGACAGGCAATGATTTTATCGAAAATGTAAAGCAAGGCAAAGCATCCTTCAAGGACCCGGCCGGCATGGAAGGTATTAAGTTCGTTCACGATCTGGGCACCAAAGGGTACTTTCAGCAAGGATTCACTGCAACGGATTATACCGCAGCGCGCGATTTGTACCTGAGCGGCAAAGCCGGCATGTATTACATGGGTTCATGGGAAACTATGAACTTCGTAAATGATAAAGTAAGCACAGAAATGAAGGATAATATCGGTTTTTTCCGGCTTCCCATGATGGAAGGCGCCACAACGGCTGACAATGATTATTTTATCAACTCGGGTATCGGCGTTGCCTTCAACCAGGAGACCTTCGATGATACGATGAAGGAATTCGTCAAATTCCTTC
Source organism: Paenibacillus sp. IHB B 3415 (assembly GCF_000802655.2). Taxonomy (NCBI): domain Bacteria; kingdom Bacillati; phylum Bacillota; class Bacilli; order Caryophanales; family Paenibacillaceae; genus Paenibacillus; species Paenibacillus sp. IHB B 3415. The sequence continues at coordinate 4,248 of NZ_JUEI01000009.1, forward strand.
TGGAGCAATACCCGAAGGCCTATACGGAAAAAGGCCAATTCTCGCCTTTCAATTATTCACTTGATCAAGAACAGGGGATGCCGGAGCTCTTCTATAAAATTCAGGACGAAATCGCGAAATCCGGCAACGTCTTTGCGGTCCCGTGGGATACGCGCCTTGATCCGGCCACGAATGAGCTGCTCGGCAACGAATTGAATGCCCTGGCTCTGGGAGCCCATACTCCGGAAGAATTTGCCGAACTAATGGATCAGGCGATTAAAGAAAACGCGCCGAAATACTTCAAATAGCGATACTAAACATGGCGGCCAACCGAAAGCCGGTTGGCTGCTGTAAGTACAATAAAACTAAAATTAGGGAATGAGCAAGCATATGGATAAAGTCCTGCGCAATCGCAAAGCCGCTCTCGTCTTTCTGCTGCCTGCATTATTGGTGTATTTGCTCACCGTGCTGGCGCCTATCCTTTGGTCGATGTATTTCAGTTTCTTCTCCTGGGACGGAGTTTCAGATATGCTCTATATCGGCTTTGACAATTACACCAAGATGTTCGGCGGCGACAAGACATTCTGGAAGGCGTTCAGCAACAATCTGATCTATGTTTCCATTATTGTAGCCATGCAGGTATTTCTTGGTTTGTTGGTTGCCATCTTGCTGACCAGCATCACCAAAGGGAGAGAATTGTTCAAAACATTATATTTTGCCCCTGCCATCATCACATCAGTAGCGATAGCACAGTTGTTCCAAAATGTGTACTCGTTTGAGCCGGTCGGAATCCTGAACTTTTGTCTGCAGCAGATAGGTCTTGGAGACTGGAGCAAACCTTGGCTGTCCGACCTCAATTGGGCTCTGAGTGCGGTATCGGTACCCGAAGGCTGGCGTTATATCGGTCTTTATATGATTATCCTGTATAGTGCATTAATTTCCATTCCTTCCGATATCGAGGAGGCTGCCAGAATTGACGGAGCTTCTTCCTGGAATCTGTTTCGTTCGATCAAAATGCCGCTGATTAAGCCGGTTCTGATGGTTTCGATCATTATGGCTACTACGGGGGCGCTGAAAGGGTTCGACATCCCGTATATCATGACGAACGGGGGACCTGGCCGCGTAACAGAATTGTTGCCAACCTATATGTATAAAACCGCATTCTCCAGTCTGGACTTCGGCTATGGCAGCGCGATGGCTGTATTTATCGTCATTGAAAGCCTCATTGCAGTTGCCTTTATCAGACGGATGATGGACAGTAAGGAGACCTGATGATGAAAATTTCTGGCTATTCCAAGGCGGTTCTTCTAGTTGTTTCCTTTGCTCTGCTTGTCATTCAAGTGTATCCGCTGGTCTGGGTGTTCATCTCCAGTTTTAAAGGGCCTACCGATTTTGCAGGGGATAATCCGCTCAGCCTGCCAAGCCAATACACTTTCGATAATTATTTCAATGTGTGGAGCAAAGGGAACCTGGGGACTTATTTTTCCAATAGTTTCATAGTCGCCGTGACGACCATCGTGCTTGTGATCTTATTCAGTGCCATGGCCGCTTTCGTGATCGAGAAGATGTCTTTTAAATGGAGCCAAAGTGTGTTGTTCTTATTTCTGTGCGGCATTATGATCCCGATTCAGGTCGTGCTCATACCGCTGTTCATTCTTTATAACAAAATAGGAATTATCAATACGCTCGCTTCTCTTATTTTGCCCCAAGTAGGTTTTGCCCTGCCGATCTCGATTTATCTGTTCGTGAGCTTCTATAAATACATTTCGAATGAGATCATGGAGGCCGCTGTAATGGATGGCTGCGGTGTGTACCAGGTGTTCTGGCGGATGATTTTCCCTCTATCCCGGAATACGATAGTTACAGTTGTAGTTATGAATCTGATATTCGTCTGGAATGAATTTATTTTTGCCAATACGTTTATTCATGATCTGAAATCACGGACCATTCCAGTTGGCTTAATGGATTATATTGGACAGTACGGTTTGACGGATTGGGGAGCGACCTTTGCTGCAATCAGCATCACGACCATTCCGACGATGGTGGTTTATTTCATTTTCAACAAGAGCGTTATTTCCGGCATGACCGCAGGAGCAACGAAAGGTTGATCTCCCACATCCCTTTGTCAGAAGGTATACTGAAAGTACCAGGCTGCAACTTTTCTTGGTCAGGGGGATCTCATGAAAATACACCGGCTGTTCCTGTCGATTAGCATCCGAAGCAAAATCATTATACTGTCAATCGCCTGTTCCTTGCTGCCGCTTGTCCTGATTGCTTCCTTAACCTTCGTCTATTTAAGCAAAGTGATCGAAAACAAGATGTCCGATACCACCTCCAATTTGCTGGGCTCCATCAATTGGAATATCCAGACTTTCGTGAATGATGTGGAAGCGATCTCGAAGCTGATGTTGTCCTCCCGTGACGTTCAGAATTTTCTTTCCTATACTAAGAAAGATTTCAAGGAGATCTATGACCTTCAAAATGCGACCCGCAGTCTGATCGTCAATATTACCAACAACAAATCCTATATACGTTACGTTTACGTGGGCAGCGGGCAAAGGGAACTGATTACCACGAACCAATGGGACAGGTTAACGTACGACAATATCTATCAGGCGGTCTCACGGACGAAATGGTATCAACAGGTGGGAGGTATGGGTGGGCGGGGCTTGTGGCTGAACAGCGATGAAGTCCGGCTTGTCAAGGACAGTCCGAACCTGCTACTGTACGGTAAACAGTTAAACAACCTGGAGACGCTCGAACCGATCGGCATGTTAATTATTTCAATCGACAGGCGGGTCTTCGATGAAATGTTTCAAAACATTTCCAATGCGGAAAACGGGAATTTGATGATCCTGGAGCAAAATAAAGTCATTTATTATAATTCCCGCACTGCCGACTTGAAACAGCTTCCTCCAAAAGAAATGAATCTGCTCTATGGCTTGCCTGAACGGGGCACCCGTATCGAAACGATGGGCGGAGAACGGTATGTCATCACCTTTGATACCAATCCGGTAACCCAGTGGAAAGTGGTCAGCATGATCCCTTATTCTAACATCAATTCGGAGATTGTCTGGATACGTAATGTTACGCTCACGCTAACAATGGTGGCTTTCCTGCTGGCCGCCTATGGTTCGTATTTAATCTCGAAGCGTATCACGAAGCAATTGACTTTACTCTCCTCCGTCGCCAGAAAAGCGGCCAAACGGGAGATGATCGAAGGAATCCTCTTTCAGGAGGAAGATGAAATTGGGAAAATAGGCAATCAGTTCTTGAGGACCTTCCGCACCAACTCCGAATTATCAGACAAATTAATAGAAGCCAGGCTGAAGGAGCGGGAAGCAGAGCTGCACGCGTTGCAAAGTCAAATCAACCCTCACTTCCTGTACAATACGCTGAATTCCATATATCTAATGGCCGAACGAATCGGTGCCAAAAATATTTCGAAAATGGTCATGTCGCTGTCTAACATGTTTAAGTTAAGCTTGAATAATGGGGACTACATTACCACTATCCGCAATGAGATCGACCAGGTGAAAAATTATTTGGAGATTCAAAATATCCGCTATAACGGAAAATTCGAGGTGACCATTGAGCTCGAACCGGAAATTGAACATATCCGCATGCTTAAGCTCCTGATACAGCCGCTGGTGGAGAATGCGATTTTTCATGGAATCGAGCTGAAGGAGAGCCAAGGGAATATTTACATTCGGGGACGAATCGAAGGAGAGACGCTTGTATTCGAAGTTGAGGATGATGGAGTAGGCTTTGATCCTGCGGTTACGCAGCCTAAGGGATATGCATTAAGGAACATCCAGGAAAGGATTCAATTGCATTATGGCCAGAACCACGGACTCCGCATAGACAGCATTCCAGGCATCGGAACCAAAGTTACCCTAAGGATCGGAATAATGGATTGAGACCGGGCTATATGAAGGTGGGATTACATCATGTATAAACTTTTTATAGCGGATGATGAACAGCTGGTGGTGGAAACATTGTCGGCCGTGATCGACTGGAACGCGTATGGGATACGGATCGTGGGGACGGCAACTAACGGCAAGCAAGCCCTGGAACGGATTCTTCAGTCCGATCCGGACATTGTTCTGACAGATATTCGGATGCCCGGCCTGAATGGGCTGGAGCTGATCCGTGCCTTGAAGGAGAAAGGCCGTAAGGCAGAATGTATCATAATTAGCGGGTATTCCGAGTTTGAATACGCCAAAGAAGCCATTGAGCTGGAGGCGGTAGATTATTTGATCAAGCCGGCAGAGCTTGAGGAAGTAGCCAAGACTGTCTCGAGGGCGCTCAAGCGTCTGGAGCGTAAAGCGGATACAACGGGGAATCGCCCTGAACTTCGGAATGCAACAGCCTTGGACCGGGCGGCGTTTACAGATCTAATCGTCCATGCCAAACGCCCATCGTTTGATCAGACGCCCTACGAACGATATAACCAGTTTGCGGTCCTTGTGATTGGAAGCACGGAGACGCTGTGGCTCGAACGGATGAAGAACAATGGCGCTACGGATGCTCTTCTCAGCTTTTTGACGAATCGCGGAATCGTTGTGGACCTACTCTACGAGCAACAGAAAGTCATCTTATTATGCATGGCGGCCATGGAGGACAACGAGCCATTAACAGAAATTTTGCTGGCTGCAGCCGAAGCCTTCTCGAATGACAGCTCATCGGACGATATTTCATTGTCGTTTGGATTGGGTCCGGTTGTAACTGGAATTATACATGCAAATCTCTCTTTTGTGGCAGCCGACAAGGCATGTGAAATGGGGGTGTTCTTTGGGGTTCCGGTTATGGAGGGGAGCCGCTTAGAGGAGATTCCCCGCGTATCCGAGCAGTGGCTGACCCGTTGGTCTGACTACATCCAATCCTTCGTCCGTTACGAACAGAAAGAGTTCGAGGAGATGCTTGAACGTTGGACGGAATGGGGGACGGGACGGCTGATGGCTCCTGTTCTGCTGAAGAAGGCAAGCATAGAGTGGGTGAACCGGATGCTCGATCTGATCGAACAGGACTATGGAATCAAGATTGAGAAAGTGATCGGCGCCCGCCCGCAGCTGATTGACAGGATACTGGAAACGCCGGATTGGGCGTCTTTGCAGCAACAGTTGCAGGATTTAGCGAAAAGTGTGCAATTTTATTTGAGTGTAACCAAGACTACCATGAAGGAAAAGGTGGTTCAAGAAATCAAAGCGTACCTTGAATCCCATTACCATGAAAATATTGGGCTGGATCAATTGGCAGAACGGTTCGGCCTCAATTCTTCCTATGTAAGCAACTTATATTCCAAGTCGACCGGACAAACCATTCTGGAATATGTCACTTTGCTGCGCATTCAGACAGCGAAAAAGATGCTGAGAGAAAGCAGCTTCAAAATCTTCAAAATATCCCAAAATGTCGGATATGATAACCAGCGGTATTTCTGCCAGGTGTTCAAGAAGGTTGTGGGTGTAAGTCCCGGCCAGTATAGAGAAGAACATATGATGAAAAGTGAAGAGTAGGCCATAAGGGTGACTGATATCAAAAGACCGGATTCATCGCTTTAAGCGAAGAATCCGGTCTTTTATGCATTTGGAGACACACCTCTACTTAAGGGAGGCGCTTACGAATGCCGGTAAACTCCAACTGAGGTGATACTCAATCAATAAGTATGATCTGGATTCACCCGTAGGATGAATTTTGTTTTTTAACGGGCCAGCTCTATCACTGCCATCTGGTGATTCTCGAGATAAGGAACCATATATGTAAGTTCACCGTTTCGGCCTGCTGTGAAAGGCAGTTCAGTCATCGAAGGAGCCAGATAGACCCGCTGGACTTGGGCAGGAGACGGAAGTTTCAGGCTGACAGAAATGTCCCGCAGCGGCACGATGTCCTCGATGACTTCGATACGGCCCTTCAGTGCAGGGGCGGCATAGAGCAGATGGTGTACATAGCGCTTCTCCGCCGGCTGGTACTGCAGGGTCGTTATTCCCCGGGCCGGCAGACCGGTGCGCAGGGAGGGACGCGGCAGCAGCCGGGACAGTGCATGGAGCACCATCTCTTTGAGGATAAGGTGGCCGCCTTCCGCATAGTCACTGAACACATCCCAGGCGATGTAGATTCCGCTGCTGCTCTCAACCATGGCCGGTCCATTATCTTCTCTGGTACCGGGTGTATGCTGATGCGAACAGAAAGTAAAGACATCGCGGTTGAAATACGGATTCTCCAGGTGACCCAGCGATTGTCCTTCCCGCAATTCTACCAGCTGACCTTCACCATACATTACATAGGAAGCAGGCAGGAGGGCGCCGGGAGTGAAATACGGCTTAAAGTAAGAAGGCCGGTAGGCATTGGCTCCCAGCCAGCTGATTCCCAGATTCAGCGCAAAAGCATCACCTGCCGTATTGAGTCCTGAACGGCCGGTGGACAACACTTTGCCGCCTTCAGCGGTAAAGGCTTCGATAGCGGAAGCCAGTTCCGGCCATACCGGCACTTCATCCGGCAGGATCAGCACTTTGTAAGCGGCGAAATCACTGAATGTATCCACGATATCATACAAGTAGTGTCCTTCACTCAGTATACGCACTGCTCCTGCATCAGCCAGATTACGCTGTCCCTTCAGCGCCTGTCCGTCAGGGCAGGCTTCACGGGCCGCCTCCAGGGACAGGACAGCGATGTCCGCAACGGACTCAACTCCGCTGCACCACTGCTCCTTCGCCTCTACCTCGGCATAGGCAGCGCCAATTAGGGCATAGGTCGCTTCATCCATGAAGCCCGAAGGGTGAAGCTGATCACCGATGGAGCATTTTGCACCGTGGGCAAGGCTGAGCGCGGCCTCATACCGCAGCGCGTTCGGATGCTTGTAGCCGCCGAATTCGCCCCAGGAGGTATGGAATTTGCCGGTCATGCCGAGAAATTCCATGCCCAGGGTCTGGGCGTACCGTGCTGACAGCGGGAAGTGATCATAGCCCCACCCTCCGGTCGGAAGTGACTCCAGCTCGAGGTGGCTGTTAACCTGGACAAGATCACGGCGGCCCCGCTGCTGATGACCGTTGTTATGATAGACCGGAAGGCCTGGCTTTACCGCGTCAATAGTCTCCCGGACACGGCGTGCATAATTCAGATAAGTCTGTTCACCGAGGGCAGTGACGGCTGCTTCATCGCGGGGATCCTGGCCGGCTGCCTGCATTGCCGAGACGCAATACTGGCAGCGGCATTTACGGCCGCCGACGATATCGAGGAAGATACCGTCAGCATCATAACGGGAAACTACTTCATGGATTTGCGCCAGCAAAACGTCCAGATAAGGTGTATTCATGCAAAACTCATGATAACCCGGCGTCATGAAGTCCTTCACCCAGCGTGTGCGGTCCTCTGCATCACGGATCAGCCACTCGGGATGACGGCGGGCCAGCTTCTCATCAAGGCCAGCGGACAGATATACAGGTGTCTTGACTCCGATTTCGTGAGCTGCACCGATCATCTCCCCCAGAAGGTCGAAGGAGAGATGCGGATGGATTTCATTGGCTTCACTGGGATGATAGGCCCAGCCGTGATGGCATTTGGAGAATACCGTAACAGAGTCAACATGACCGGCACGCAGCATGGACTGAAATTGGGATTTGGAGAAATCTTTGCCGATGCCGGGAATGAATTCAGAAGTATGGAAGTCCAGGTGAACCTGACGAAAACGCATGGATACACAGCCCCTTATACGATTTGGATGAAAAGCGGATTCCCAGTCAATGTACCTCTTTTATGCCGGGGCAGCCAGTGATATTATAGACTTTGAATAGCACAAAATCGACTTGGACAGGAGAGATAGCCAGTGCTGTGTCTGGAATTAGCGATTCCGCCGCTGCCGCAATTCGTCACGGTGGGACATGCCGTCTGGCCGCCGGGAGACCGGCATTTCGCCCGCACCTTCGGTGTGTATGATCTGCTGCTGGTGAAGCGCGGAACGCTCTATATGAGAGAAGAGGACAAGGAGTATGCGGTGGGTCCGGGTAAGCTGCTGGTGCTGGAGGCGGGACTGCCGCATGAAGGTTACCGGGCGTGTGAGGAGGATACAGAAATTTATTGGGTGCACTTCATCCATGAATCTAAGCCGGCGTATATCCGGCGGGAGGATATTCCCTGGTCATCCCTGCTGGCCAAGGGAACGGTGGAGGATGAGGAGCCCTCTGCACAGCAACGTCTGTATATGCCGAAATACGCCACAGTTGATGTAGAAGCGTTGGAGCCGATTCTGCATGAGATGAACGAGATTCACAACCGGCTGAGTGCAGAAAATGCGCTGCGTCTCCACCTGCTGCTGGCCGGGCTGCTGGAGGCACTTCAGGCGGAATGCATACGGACTGCACAGCCGGAGCCGGCGGTCCGGCTGGCCCGGGCGGCGGCAGGCTACCTGGATGTCCACTGGAGACAGCCGTTCAATCTTGCAGGACTTGAAGAGGAGCTGCATTTCCAGGCGGATTATATTACGAGGTGCATGAAACAGCATATCGGCACCACGCCGCTGCAGTATGTACTCCATCTGCGTCTGGAAGAAGCCAAAAAGCTGCTGGGCGGTACGGTGCTGGGTATTTCGGAAATTGCCGAACGGGTAGGCATTCAAGATCCTAACTATCTGACGCGCCTGTTCAGTTCGAGGTTTGGACTGACTCCCGGAGCGTACCGCCGGCGGCTGCGTCAGAGGGAAGATACAGCCGCCTCTACCGGCACGGAGGAAATCTAAGGGCCGCTGCGGGTGCTTCCAAGAGATCAGTCATGTCGATATCATGCTAAAGAAAGTCGGGATCGTTAAGGCGGAAAAGGGCAGGTGGCGCTACCATTAGATTGCAGGAGAACCGCTTGGCATAGGCCATGCCGGGGAAATGGCGCAATAATCAGGAGGGAAGATATGCTGCCTTTAAATATTAATACGATTATCGATAGCGTGACAAAAAAATCCGCGAATCTCAAGATTCTGTTCCTCGGGGACAGCATTACGGCGGACGGCCTGTATATCCGCTTAATCCGGGAATGGCTGAAGCAGCACCGTCCGGATCTGGCGGTGGAGCTAATCCCGGGCGGTGTTCCCAGCGAGACGGCCTCGGGACTGAGTGAAGCGGCGCATCCGTTTCCGCGTCCCTGCATCCATGAACGGCTGGCAAGAGAGCTTGCGGCAGCATCTCCGGGTGTGGCCGTAGTCTGCTACGGGATGAATGACGGGATTTATCATCCCTTGTCGGAAGAGCGTTTCGCAGCCTATCAGGCGGGGATGCAGCAGCTGAGCACACAAATCCGTGAAGCTGGCGCTGCAGTTGTGCTGATGACACCGTCGCCATTCGATGCCCCGTCAATGAACGGCCGGCTGCAGCCGGCGGATGCGGCTGATTTCAGCTATCTGGCTCCTTACCAGGATTACGATGAGGTGCTGGAGCGTTATGCGGGCTGGCTTCTGTCCGGTGAATGTCCTGCGGAGGGCATCATCGATTTGCGCACACCGCTGCTGGAGCATATCCGGCAGGAGCGGTCACTCCATGCCTCGTATAGCTATGGCGACGGAATCCATCCGGACGCAGCGGGACACGGGGTAATCGCACGGACACTTTTGCGGAATTTGTTCGATGCAGAGCCGGATACGCTGCCGGGTGCGGAGGAATCGGGGGAGGCGGCCCGCGGAAAAGCGGATTGACAGGCAAAATGGCGCGGGATTATATTAAGGTCACCCTATGAGCCGGGAGAGATCACCTATGAATGTATTGCAGACGATCCGCTCGCGGAAATATTTACAGCGGATTATACTCAGCTTTATGCTTGTTGTCGCCACGCTGGCTGTGGCTTCGCTATTTGTGAACTCGAATGCCCGCGGCAAGGTGCTTAGCCTGCAGAACGAAGCCGACCGCAAGCTGCTGACCCAAATCAATTACAATATAGAGAACATGAATGGTATCGTGAAGGATTTGGCGGTTTCCCTGTACAATGACGAAGAGCTGCTCGCCCTGAAGTCCGGTGCGGATTACAGGCAGAGCATTCTCAAGATTGAGCGCCTCAACCATACGGTGGCAGCTTCCCCGTATCTGCATGCTGCCGTTTTTTACAACGGGGCCCAGCACCGGTTCTTCTCGTCGCTCAACCATGAAATTAACAATAGTCTTCTTTACGATTCCCTTAAGGACTATATGGCCTCGCGGGCGGATCTGCCGAAGCTGCAGCTGATTCCGCTGGACCTTGACGGAAAGGATGAGGGGATAGACGTATTTGCGATCTTTATATATGACGGGGACACCCTCGGTTCTATTAATGACAATGTGCTGATTCTGACAGTGAAGCCGGGATGGATGCTGGATAACATGAAAGCGCTTAATTATGTGGCGGAGCGGGAAGAAGACGTACTCTTCATTACGGACAGTGACGGTGAGGTGCTTATTTCAACCGACGGGCTGCTTCCGGCAGGTCTTGACATCAAGGCGGACCTGCTGCCGCGGATTGCTTCTTCGTCTGCGCCGCTTAATTCTTTTAATGAAACGTTTGGAGACAGGAAATACAAGGTCACTTATCTGAGCAAAGCGCTGAATAACTGGCAGATCATCAGCATGCAGGATTACGATGTTGTGCTGGGCAGCGTCCGGCAGATGAAATGGACGGAGATAGCGGTCACGCTGTCTGTTGCTTTGCTCGCTATCCTGCTGTCCGTGTTCTTTGCTTTGCGGCTGTATAAGCCGGTGGGCCAGCTGCTGACGCTGGTGCCGCAGGATGTACGCGGTGCTCCGCAGGCGAAGGATGAGCTGTCGCTGATTGCGGCGAATGTAACCGAGATGATCAGCAAGCTGAAGGGTCTGGAGCTGGAACGGGCCTCGCAGTCCAATATTGCGAAGCTCTACCAGCTGCGCAGCCTGATCGGGTCAAGCCAGAGCCTCGATGAACAAGCATTCCTGCAGATCAGGGAGCAGCACGGAATAGACATCGCTTATCCGTCGCCGCTGCGGCTGGCGCTGGTGCAGATCGACAATCTGCAGGGGCTTGCGGCAGATCCGGGGCTGCCGATGGAATCACTGCTGTACTTTGCCATTGCCAATATCGGCCAGGAGCAGCTGCGGCTGGAAGGCACTTGTGAAGCGGCCGATATGAAAAGCGGCCATCTGGTCTTCATCACCGGCAGCGGAGCCGGGACACTTGCGAAGCTGGAAGAGCGCTTCCGGGAGCTTCAGCAGACGATTTTTGACTACTACCATATTACCTTTACGGTTACGCTGAGCGAAGTGTTCACGGATTACCGCTGCATCACCCGGCATTACAATTTGGCCATGCGTCACTCGAACTACCGGATGGTCTTCGGCAAGGGAGCAGTGATTGAGCCTGAAATGCTGCGGGAGAATGAGCGGAATGAATCGCTGCGTATCCCGCAGGAGCTGGAACGGCAGCTGACAGAAGGACTGAAGGGCGGGGATCTGGCAGAGACGGAGCAGACGATCCGCAAATGGAGAGAATTGCTCGGCAGCTTCAGCTACGAGAATATGTTCTCGGCGGTTCTTCATCTTGCGGTAACCTTAAGCAATACGCTTGGCGAGATGAACAACCGCAACGTCAACCCGGTATCGGTCAACCTGCAGGCCGTTAACCGGCGTATTCTGGAAAAAGAGACGCTGGATGAGATTGAGGCCGTACTTCTGGAGGTTGTGCGCGAGGTGGCGGAGCAGCGGCGCAGCGGGCGGGAGGATAAGAACCGGCTGCTGGCCGAAACAGTGAAGGAAATTATTGATAAGCATTACGCCGATCCGGATCTGAATGTACAGCGGATTGCTGATATGCTCAAGATGAACCCGGTCTATCTGGGCCAGGTATTCAAAGCGCAGGAAGGAACGACAGTGGTGGATCAGATCAACTCAGCCCGCCTGGCCTATGCCAAAGAGTACCTGGAGCAGAAGGACCTGACCGTTACAGAGATTATGGAAAAGGTCGGCTTCGGCAACGAAAGCTATTTCTACCGCCTGTTCAAACGCCGCTACGGAACGACGCCGAAGGAATACCGCCTGAAGTCTGCCATTGACCGCAGCAAGTAAACAAGCCTCTGCAACCTTAAGCCCAGGCCCGCTAAATGAGCGATGTTCATTTAGCGGGCTTTTTGCTGCGCCACGTATGGCTTCGCCCGGCCGGAACAGGAAACTGGCAACAATACAGCCCCTCTTTACAGCAATCTTGCAATTGTACAGTAACGCCGAAGCCTGATTCTACGCTATTGTTAGTCCTGCAAAGCCTGGTACACAGGCAAACAGCTGCAGCTAAGGAAGGAAAGGAAGGGGCTTTGGTTATGTTGAATAAGGTTCCACTAGCGGAACAAAGAGCAAGTTCAGGTGCGCCGCCGGGAACGCGCAGAAGAACGTGGATTGGAAGAGAGCTTCACCATTTCCGGAACAACCGGGAGCTGTTTCTGCTCTCGCTGCCGGGACTCTTATACAAATTGATTTTTGCCTATATTCCAATGATTGGCCTGATTATCGCCTTCAAAAATTACCGGTATGATCTCGGCATCTTCGGCAGCAAGTGGGTGGGACTGGATAATTTCCGTTATTTATTCACTACGGATACGGCATGGCGGATAACCCGTAATACGGTTCTATATAATACCGCCTACATTGTGGTAGGTACCTCGGCAGCGCTGCTGCTGGCGATTCTGATGAACGAAATCAAGGCTAAGTGGAGCAAGTTCTACCAGACAGCCTTGTTTCTGCCACACTTCCTTTCCTGGGTACTTGTGGGTTATGTGGCCTATGCCTTCTTGAACCATTCGGATGGTTTTATCAACCGCACCCTGGAATCCTTCGGGCTGAATCCGGTGAGCTGGTACCAGAATGCGGGGCCATGGCCGGTGATTCTCATTCTGGTTCAATTATGGAAAGTGGTGGGGTTCAACACGCTGATTTATTTTGCCGGCATTATTGGCATTAACAGCGAATATTACGAGGCAGCGCGGATCGACGGGGCGACCAAACGGCAGATGGCGTTCAAAATCACAATCCCCCTGATGGCCCCGATCATCATCATTATGCTGATCCTGTCTATCGGCAACATGTTCCGCGGCGACTTTGGCCTGCATTATTTTATCCCGAACAACTCAGGTTTTCTCTACGGCTCTACGGATATCATCGATACCTATGTGTACCGTGCGCTGCGTGAAGTCGGCAATGTAAGCATGTCCGCGGCTACAGGCTTTTACCAGTCGGTTGTGGGTCTGGTGCTGGTGCTGACGGCAAACGGAATCGTGCGCAAAATTGATTCTGATAATTCCCTGTGGTAAGGAGGTGCCCTGACAGTGGGCAAGAAATTCGAATTTTCCAAGCTGTTCATTAATCTGCTGTTTACGGTGCTGTCGATTGTGGTCGTCCTGCCGTTCCTGCTGGTCATCGCCGTGTCGCTGACGGATGAGAAGTCGCTGACCGAAAACGGGTATCAGTTTATCCCAAAAACCTTCAGTCTGGATGCCTACCGCTATCTGCTGGACGCTCCTGACATTCTGCTCCGCGCCTATGGAGTGACCTTCACGGTGACCATTATTGGCGCGCTGGCCGGCCTGCTCCTGACCGCGATGACTGCATACGTGATCTCACGGCAGGATTACCGGTATAACCGGGCGACGACGTTCTATGTATTTTTCACCATGCTGTTCAGCGGGGGACTCGTTCCTTCCTACATTCTCATTACGCAATATCTGCATCTGAAAGACAGCCTGCTGGCGCTGATTCTGCCCATTCTGCTGTCGCCGTTCAACATCATGGTCATGAAAGGCTTCATGTCCAAAATTCCGCTGGAGATCATTGAATCGGCGAAAATCGACGGGGCGCGGGAATTCCGCATTTTCTTCAAGATTATCCTGCCGCTGTCGACGCCTGCGCTGGCTACTCTGGGTCTTCTGATATCCTTTACGTATTGGAACGAATGGTTCAACGCAATGCTCTACATCGACGATCCGAACAAAGTGCCGCTCCAGCTATTGCTGGTACGGACGCTCAACAGCATTGAGTTTCTCACCACGAACTCTGAATTTACCGGACAGCTGGGCATCGATCTATCGAGTTTCCCCAACAGCTCGGCGCGGATGGCGATTGCCGTACTGGCCGGCGGACCGATGCTGGTGATCTTCCCGTTTTTTCAGCGGTTTTTCGTCAAAGGGCTTACGGTTGGCTCCCTAAAGGGTTAACATACAATTACATGTACAAAGTACAGGAGGTCACTTACATGAAAAAGAAGCTGTTTGGAGTTCTGGCATCTGTATTGCTTGTTGGATCGGTGCTATCCGGCTGCGGAGGCAACAATAACGGCGGCAATAGCAATGCCGGAAAGGGTGCGGAAGGAAGCGGAGCGGAAAGCACGCAAGGCGCGGCTCCGGAATCAGGAAACGCAGGCGAGCTGAAGCCGGTCGAACTGACCTGGTATTATCCGCTGTCGCAGCTGCAGGCCGATCAGGAGAAGGTGCAGGAGGAAGTCAACAAGCTTGTGAAGGCGAAGATTAATGCCACAGTGAAGCTGATGCCTGTTGCGATCGGGGACTATGTGCAGAAGATGAACACGGTGCTTGCAGCGGGCGAGAAGTTCGACATTCTCTGGACCGGCTATATGCTGAAGCCCGAAGAGCTGGTGCGCAAAGGAGCCATCCAGCCGATGGACGCGCTGCTGGATGAATATGCGCCGGAGCTGAAGGCAGATGTACCGCAGGTGATGTGGGACGGTCTGTCGGTCGACGGGGAAATTTACGGTATCCCGAACCAGCAGATCAACGGCTCCCGTTACGGATTTATTATCCAGAAACGTTTTGCCGACAAGTACAATCTTGATACCGCTTCCATCAAGAAGATAGCAGATATTGAACCGTTCCTGGCTCAAATCAAGCAAAATGAACCGGACATCATTCCGTTTGGCGTATTCGGCACTTCCTTCATCAATCCGCAGTCCCATGACGACAAATATTGGGTAGTTCCGGGGCTGGATGACCATTTCTATATCAAAACGGATGATCCTACGTATACGCTGCAGCGTTATCCGGAAGAAGAGCTGGACAATTTCCGCCTGGCCAGCAAATGGTATAAGGAAGGCTATATTTACAAGGATGCCGCTACCGAAAAAGCGAATGATTACCTGGCCAAAGGCCAAATTGCAGTCGATTTCAACGTTATCCTCAAGCCGGGTGTGGAGGCTGAGGTGAAGGCCAAAAACGGCGGCAACGAAGTTATTACTGTACCGCTTAGCGACTGGTTCTCCAACGGCTATTCGGCTACGACCAACCAGTCGATCAGCCGTACGGCCCCTAATCCGGAACGTGCGATGATGTTCCTTAATCTGGTGAATACCGACAAGGAGCTGTACAATCTGCTCTGCAATGGTGTTGCCGGTGAACACTATGACACAACCAATGGGGATTACATCAAGGCAAAGGCGGATTCCCGTTATCTGCCGAATATGGACTGGGTTTTTGGCAGCGTATTCAACTCCTATCTGAAAGAAGGGCAGCCGGAGAATGTCTGGGAAGAGACCAAAAAGATCAATTCCAATTCAGAGGTCAATCCTGTAGGTGCCTTCAAGTTCAATTCCGAGCCGGTGAATACGGAGATCGCCAACCTGAATGCGGTCTGGGGTGAATATAAACGGGGACTGGTTACCGGAACACTCGACTTCGAAGAAACCTGGCCTGCATTATATGGCAAGCTGAAGGAAGCGGGCGAAGAGAAATATGTAGCAGAGGTAACCAAACAATTCGAGCAATTCCTTAAGGATAAAGGCCTGAAGAAATAAGCCTCATAGAGAATATACCTGTACCTTTGGAGGAGATCACAGAAACCTGCTGCTCATGGACGGCTTCGCCAAGATATAATACCGGCGGAGCCGTTATCATTCCAACCGGAAAGGAAGAGGAGCCTTGGTGAAAAAACGTTTGCTTGCAGCCATTGCCGCCAGTATGTTGTTCACGATCAATCCTGCCCCGCCGATTGCGGGTACTGTATCGGCGGAGGGAGGATCTCCGGGGGCGGTTATTTATGTCGCCACAAATGGAAGCGATTCCAATAATGGGACGCAGAATGCCCCGTTTCTGACTTTGGAAAAAGCCCGTGATACCATCCGGACGCTGAAGGCGGAGGATGGCTTGCCGGAGGGCGGCGTCACTGTGTATTTGCGCGAAGGAAGGTATGAACGGACGTCCAGCTTCGAGCTGCGGCAGCAGGATTCAGGCGAAGCCGGCAAGCCGGTCACTTACACGGCTTATCCGGGTGAGTCCGTGACTTTGTCAGGTTCGGAGCAGCTGGCCAAGTCAGCGTTCGTTCCGGTTACGGACACGTCGGTGCTCAGCCGTATTATAAGTACAGAGGCTAGAACCAAAGTGCTGGAGGCGGATCTGGCAGCGCTCGGGATCACCGATTACGGTCAGCTCAGCCGTCATGGCTATTATCTGGCCAATGATCTGAGCGAGGTGCCGCCGATGGAGCTGTATGTGGCCGGACAGGGAATGACGCTGGCCCGCTGGCCCAATGAGAGCACCGTTCAGATGGATGAAATCCTTGATCCCGGTCCGACAAGGAAGGACCCGAACGGGGAGGTGCATACGCGCGGCGGCACCTTCACCTATACGTATGACCGGCCCCAGTACTGGACGCAGGCAGACGATATCTGGCTGGACGGGATCTTCGGCTACAGCTGGGAATGGTCGTATAACAAGATTGCTTCCATTGACACGGCTGCCCGAAGCATTACCCTCCGTTACGGGGAAATGAGCGGCATCTTCAAAAACTGGTACCCTGATTTCCATTTTGCGCAAAATCTGCTGGAGGAAATCGATATGCCGGGCGAATATTACATCGACCGCCAGGCGGGCAAGCTGTATTTCCTGCCGAACGCTGAGTTTGCAGCGGATAACCCGGATATTGAAGTGACGATGCTGAAGAGTCCGATGATTAACGCGCTCAATGCTTCGTACATTGACTTCTCCGAGCTTGTGCTTGAGAATGGCCGAGATTCTGCTGCAGTGTTCATGGGCGGCAGCCATATGCGTATTCTGAACAGCGAGATCCGCAATTTTACCAACAGCGGGGTACTGGTTAACACACAGAGCCGGTTCTATTACAACAACTTTGAAGGGGCACCGGGAACGGACCACGCCATCATCAGCACCCATATTCATCATATCGGAGGCACCGCCGTCACGCTGACAGGCGGCAACAAAACGAAGCTTGCACCAGGGAACAATGTGGTGGAGAATTCGCATATTCACGATTTTGCCTACTATCACAAAGCCTACAATCCCGGGGTACTGCTGTCCGGCGTCGGCAACCGCATGTCGCACAATGAGCTGCATGATGCGCCCCATCCGGGCGTGCTGATCTTCGGCAATGATCATACCGTGGAGTATAACGAGATCTATGATGTATGCACCACCTTCTCGGATCTCGGCGCGATCTACATGAATGCCGGCGAGCAGCCCCATGAGCGCGGCACGGTCATCAGGCGCAATTACTTTCATAACATCGGCGAGAGCAAAGCCGGAGTGGAGGGCGTATATCCCGACAATTTTACGATGGGATTGACTATCGACGAGAATATTTTTTACAAGATGGGCAATTCGGCTATTAAAAACAACGGCGGCGCGCATATCCTGACTCGCAACAATATTTTTATCGACAGCAAAATTCCTTATGATTATGCGGATATGTTCCTGGGCGATGAGCCGGATGACCAGGTACCGCTGAACTACATGCCGAAGTGGCAGGCGTTGTTCGCGGCAAACAATAATTTCACCGGAACCCCTTATCTGACGAAGTACCCCGAGCTGGCGGATTTCTTCACGGAGAACCGGTATTATCCCGACACCAATACGTTCCAGGGGAATGTGGTCTTCAACCCGTCGGTTCCGCGCAGTGTAACGACCAATGTGTACGGGGCATACGACAAGTTCGGACTGGTCCAGTACGCCAATAACTGGGTGACTGCCGCAGATCCCGGCTTCACCGACCTGGAGGGAGGCGATCTGTCGCTGCGGCCGGATGCGGATGTCTTCGATGTCATTCCCGGGTTTCCTGACATCCCGTTTGCAGAGATCGGTATAGCAGGGAAAGCCGGTACAACGGCAGGAACAGACAGCTATCCTGTGCAGGGGGTAGCCGTCTATGACAGCGAAGTTACCGTGGACCGCTGGAAAACGCTGAAGCTGCGCACGGCGGTGCTTCCGTGGAATGCGGATCATCCCGTCCTGACCTTTACTTCGGCCGATCCCGGCATCGCGTCTGTGGATGTTGCTGGCATAGTTACCGGTCAGGCGGTCGGCAGCACAGTCATTACGGTGGCTTCGGCGGAGAATCCGCTGCTGACTGCCACGGTTACGGTTAACGTGGAGGCAGGGGACGGCGTGATGGACTTCACGGATTTCGAATCCGGCGCGAACGGCTGGCTGCAGGATGCGAACCGCAGCATTGAGAAGATTGGGCCAAACCGCTGGTACAAGATTCTGAACGGAGCCTCATCGCTCAGTCCCAAGTCCTTCTCCGATTACGAGCTGAGCTTCAAGCTGAAGACACCTGAGGTTATAGGGGATAATGCGACCCTGTATATCTTCGACCGTCAAGTTGGCAGCGGCTCCAGCCGGATTGGCTACAAAACCCGGGCGGATGGAAGCTCAGCCTGGCTGCTGTACAATTCGGCCTGGACGGTGCTGAAGGAGGTGAAGCTGCCGGGACATGACCTGCAGCCGAATACGGAGTATGCAGTCAAAATGCTTGTTAAAGGCGGCGACATCAGCGTCTATCTGGATGGAGCCTTCCGCCTGAAGGGCAATGATCCGGGGCATAACGCGGCAGGAAAAGTCGGCTTCTATGTCAGCAATGTCAGCCAGATGCATGTCGATGACATTCAGTTCAAGGCACTTACGACTACACTGGCCGGAATCATTCCGGCGGAGAGCAAGATGCGTCTAGCCGCCGGGGAACAGCGGCAACTGCAGCTGGCCTTTGATCCTGCGGATACGCCGGACACAAGCGTAACCTGGCAGTCGGCCAATCCGGCGGTCGCCACGGTGGACAGTACGGGAGTGGTCCACGCCGTATACGAAGGGGAAACCCTTATCTCTGCTGTGTCAACGGTAAATCCGCTCATTAAGACGGACATTACAGTAACCGTCTCGAGCATTATGCATGAGACAGACTTTGAGAACGGGGGCAACGGCTGGCCGCCGCTATAAACTGCTGAACGGTGCTACCGGCCTGCTCGATCGCAGCTTCACTTCTTATCAGCTGGAATTCAAGCTGAAGACACCGCCAGTGATCCCGGATAACGGCATCCTGTACATCTTCGACCGCCAGGACAGCTCCGGCTCGACCAGGATCGGCTACCGTACCCGGGCAGACGGAACCTCCGCCTGGATGCTGTATGACACAGCCTGGCAGAAGCTGACCGAGACGGTCCTGCCTGGACATGACCTGCTGCCGGATACGGAGTATGACGTGAAGGTGACGGCCCGGGACGGAGATATTGCCGTATCTGTGGACGGCTCGCCAAGGCTCTCCGGCAGCGATCCGGGTCACCGCCCGTCCGGCAAGGTTGGCTTCTATACCAGCGGCTTCGCCTATATGCTGTTCGACGATATTATCTTCTCGGTATTGCCGTAAATCTAATCTAAGCTTCGAGGGCGCTCTTCCTGCGGGAAGGGCGCTTTTACAGTTGAGCAGGCTGGGAATCTAAGAGGAGCTTCTATATTCCCCCTTAACGAGCCGCTAACAAAAAAAAGAGCATCTGAGGCCGCGCCTCAGATGCCTTGTATTTAGTATTGTTCTATGACTGGTTCAATCTTCAATCTTATAAATCTTCTACTAAACGAGCCGCTAACAAAAAAAAGAGCATCTGAGGCCGCGCCTCAGATGCCTTGTATTTAGTATTGTTCTATGACTGGTTCAATCTTCAATCTTATAAATCTTCTACACCGGTGGGCAGGTTTTTGCCCGCTACACTTGGCTTCGTGTACATTTTATTGAGTATGATCGTTTGCAGGATAATGAATATACCGCCCACCACCCAATATAACGGTAACGCGGCGGGCATCTGAAATGAAAATACACCCATCATGACCGGTGATAACAATCCGATAAAAGCCATTTGGTTATTTTGATTTTGCTGAACCTGCGCTGAAACGGATTGAGATACGCGGAACTGAACGTAATACACCGCAGCGGCAATAAGCGGCAAAATCATATCTGTTGTCCCCAAGTTAAACCACAGAAAATCGTGAGCTGCAATCTCCGGGGTACGGCGAATGGCGTAATAAAATGCGAGAGTGATCGGCCATTGGAGAAGCATCGGTAAACACCCCATGTTTAAGGGATTGAATTGATGCTTCTGGTAGAGCTGCATCATCTCGGTTTGCTCTTGTTTTTTTGCATCCGTACTAACGTCGTTCTTATACTTCTCCTTAAGCGCAGTTAACTCCGGCTGGAGGAGGGCCATCTTTTCTTTCATAACCATTTGTTTCTTGGTTTGATTCATCATGAGCGGCAGGATCGCAAGTCTGATGATGAATGTCATCAGCACGATCGCTAATCCGTAGTCTCCGTGAAAGGTATCCGCAAAGAAATTGATCAAGAGCGAAAATGGATAAATAAAAAAGTGGTTAAATATCCCTGGTGAACCGGCATTAATCGGGTTGGATTGGGATGCTGCCGAACACCCGCTGAGCATAATGACCGGAATAACTCCAATCAAGATGACGAGAATGGGCTTGGCCCATTTTTGTAGCAACAAAAGCTTTTTCATCGTTGTCCTCCCTAATTGAAAGTATGGAATATCAATGTGGGGAAGGACTATGGTCTTCATCATCCGGTGCTTCTCTTCGTCTGACGGTACGTACTATCCACTTCTGAATGCTGCTCGGTTGAGACAGTCTGACAGCCACATACCAGGTTGAACCGGCTGCAGCAATTGTTTCATGACCCCAGTGTATCTCTTGTAAAGAAAAATGGGTGAATGGAATTAACACTAAGGAAGAGATGAGAGCAATTGAGAATGCCAATTGAACCAAGTCATAAAAATGCTCCAGTCAAGTTCACCTCCGTATGAGCCGTATTGGAAAAATTTGAATAATGGTTATACGCTGGAAGAACTGTGTGGTTTCATTAACCTGCCTGTTAGCTTAAAACCCTTTAAAGCGGTTCACCGCGTTGTCTGTAACGGCAAGTTTTAGGACCATCCTTTTGCAGGATGGTCCCTTCTTTGAGATCGCTTTGATCAATTATTCTTACTTGGATTCGATACGACCTAACGGATTAGTGCCCTCCTCCAGAGCTTTCCGGGCTGCCAGCCAGCTGGAATCATCAAGATTGAGCGCATTGCGAAGGTAAGACCACGTGAGCTGCCGGAGCAAAGCAACTCGTTCGGGGTTCTCGTCCGTCGTTTCCGCAACGTTGTACCCGGCAATTCCACCAAGAGAGTGTTCTGCCCCAAAGAGGGTGAGCAGGCTCTTGCTGCCCGGACTCAGGAAATAGGGATCGTTGAACCAGTCCGGCCCCCGAGTAGACAGCAGGGATTGGTCATGATCCCCTGCTACCACCAGGGTCGGCGTCCTCATGTCAGAGAAGCTCGGGTTCATAAATGGGAAGTGCTCTGCCGTGAACGGAGTCAAGTCAGCCCCGCCCAGTCCGGTCGTTGCAAGCAATACGCCCGCCTTAATACGCGAGTCGGACATATCCTCTCCCGGTTCCCCGTAGGCATCGAGGACGCGCGCACCGAGCAGCATACTCACCGTTTGACCTCCCCAAGAGTGTCCGGCTGCGGCGACACGGCTTCGGTCAAGACGTCCGCTGAGGCCTGGAACGGAAACTTCAATAAGATCAAGTTGGTCAAGGATAAGCTTCAGGTCTTCGACGCGGAAACGCCAGATCAGTGGTGTACGGGGATCTTCAGGAGGAAGATTCAGCGTCCTCGAGTCGAGATGGGTGGGTTGAATGACCACGAAGCCGTGAGC
Source organism: Paenibacillus sp. IHB B 3415 (assembly GCF_000802655.2). Taxonomy (NCBI): domain Bacteria; kingdom Bacillati; phylum Bacillota; class Bacilli; order Caryophanales; family Paenibacillaceae; genus Paenibacillus; species Paenibacillus sp. IHB B 3415. The sequence goes on from NZ_JUEI01000009.1 coordinate 26,194, forward strand.
AGCCCAGTAGTCGACTAACGGACCGTAGCCATCCAACGACCAACCAAAGCCATGCGAGAAAATAATAATAGGCAATTGACTCCCCATCGCTGGCGCTGATACCCGCACTTGCAAATCCTCACCGCGGCCCGGGGCTGACAGCACTACCGGCTTTACCGAGATGACTGGAGTAAACGTACTTACGTTCATTTTCATAATAGATGTTCCTTTCTTGGTCTTCTCAATATCAGCATGGTTGACATATCAACCTTTAGCAACTTTAGCATATTGAAGTTGACACGTCAACTATGCTATTATATTCCCATGGATAAGAGCGAACTGAACGAAGAAGAAATTCAATTATGGTATATGTGGAAAGGCTCCTTTCACAGCATCTTCGGTCGCGTAATTAAAGAGATGTCCGAGCACTCCGGACTATCCGAGGGCGATTATGGGGTATTGGATCGGTTAGACCTTCTGGGGGACGGCAGCCTTCGCCAACAGGAGCTGGCCGAATCCATGGACTGGGATAAGAGTCGATTGTCACATCATCTGACGAGGATGGAAAAGCGCGGACTTGTGTTGAGGAAATCATTGGCCAAAGATCGCGGCGTACAAGTCATCATCACTTCCGCTGGAAAATCAGCATTGGATGATGCCCGTCCCATAGTCGCAAAGGCGATACGCAAGCATTTCTTAGATCAATTAACCGATCAAGACATTAAGTCGATTACGAAGCTAGCGGAAAGAACAAAAAAAGGGTCTACAGCGTCAAATAATGCCCCAATGCCATGACCACGTTTTTTTGAAGCAGATATGTTGAACGTTAATTAAACCGGCCCCTTCCACCAAAACGACGGAGGGGGCTTTTGCTACAGCAAGCAAAAGTCCCCCTCTAGGCACCCCATCGTTCTGTGCTCCAAAAAGCAAGTAGCAGCCCGTTTACGCGGACTTTTCCACCGAGTATGATCTTTCCCAAACCCAAGCCGGGCAAAGTAAACCCTCGACAATTCCGGAAAAAACTTGCCGCTACTTATGATACGGCTCACCGCGTTATAGATTCAATGGATGCTGTTCCTGTATTTCTCCGGGGAGATTCCTTTATTCTTCTTGAACATCTGGCTGAAATAAGACGGGGACAGATTGCCTACTTCTACCGCGATTTCCCCGATGGATTGGCTGGTGTTGGCGAGCAGGATACAGGCTTCTCTGACACGCCGCTGCATCAGATATTCGGACAGTGTGATGCCGGCATATTGTTTGAATACATGCGAAATATGGTAGGGAGACAGATGCATGCTGGCGGCCAGCGCCTCAAGGCTGAAAGGCTCCTTGTAATGTTCATCCAGCCACTCGGTAATCCGCTGGACATGTGAGCTGCCGCGTGAATGGAGGAGATTGTCTTCGGACAGGACACCAGGCAGCCGGGTCTGAAACAGCCGGATAAGCTGGAGGATGAGTAGTCCTGTGTTCTCTTCCCGTCCGGCAGCAGCGTGCTCGGTGCACTGATGCAGCTCTTTCAGCACCTCGGGAATCCGGGTGTCATTCATTCCGTAGAATACCGGCTGCCGCAGGCTGCCCCTCCACAGGTTCCGGAAGAATTGCCCCAGGATAGGAAACGCGGAAAGATAATGGTCCATGAAACCAGGATCAAAGGTCAGATTGGTCCGGATATAGGAACGGCCTTCTGCCGGAGGAACCATTACACGGTGCAGCTGATAGGGCTGAAACAAGACCAGTGTATGATCCTCAATAGGGTAGGTCTGATTCTCCACCATGATCTCACCGCAGCCACTGTAAATGTACAGGATCTCAATTCCCCTATGCGCATGAAAATAGAGGGATTCCCCGTCAATATATTTATATTTGTACATAAACAAACCGGGGTCCATTCCCTCGGGCGGATGATCGTTCCTGCTCATGTTCAGTGACGCTCCCTTATCTATCATTCTTACCTGCTATTAAATCTATTACTACTAACTCCAGTATAAATAGCTGGTTGCCAAAAATAAAACAGTTATATCAATCACCCTTAAGGCTGCAACCAACCGGCCAACTAACCAATCAGACAAACAACAAACGAAGCAAACAACCAGCCAATCAACCAGCCAGCCAATCAACCGACCGACTAAGCTAACAACTAGCCAAACAGCCAATCAATGACTCTGACAGCAGGGCAATTGTGAAAATCCAATCCTCCGTTCTAAAATGTTGTAAGTAATACAGCTTTGGTTCCCTGATACCTGGGCGTTCGGGAGAATTGTTGTATGAAATACAGCAATCATCCTGCTAAGCCGCTTGGAGGAGGAGAATTGCTGCATTTTCTACAACAATTCTGGATTTGAGCTGATTTGATGAGGAAAATGTTGTATTTCGTGCAGGATTGTAACTAGTATTCAATGGCATCACTCAGTCCAGAGCAGCACAAACGGCAGGACTCTGTAAAAGAGCCTGCCGATATAAAGGGTATCAACCGGGTGCCGCAGTTGATGTTGTGCACCAGCAGATCAGAATCTAGTCAATGAAGATGCAGTACATGTTATCCTCGTTCGTACCAATACCCCGGAACACCCTGCTGCAGACGCAGCAGCGCCTCCAGGAAGAAGTAATCCCCCCAGATCATGAAATCATCCGGAGATGAATTCCCTCTGACTGAATAGGAGCCATGACGCAGAAAGCCTTCTTCCGACGGGCTGCCGGCGGTAAAGTAGCGGTTCAGCAGGGAATCCATCGACTTGTTGACGGCTTCCTCATACCATGCCCGTTCCGGGTCCCCCTCCGGCAGGTGCTCCAGCAGCTCAAGGAGACCGCATACAACGATGGCGGAAGCTGAACTGTCGCGTGGAGTGGACTCCTCCTGCGGGGCATCGAAATCCCAATACGTGACATGGTCGGCGGGAAGATGCTCCAGGAAATAGCGGGCCATTCTTCGGGAGGCTTCCAGATAATGAGGCTCTTTAAAATAGCGGTATGCTAAGGCAAAGCCGTAAACACCCCAGGCTTGTCCCCGCGTCCAGGTGGAGCCGTCCTGATAACCTTGTGCGGTTCCTCCGCGCAGGGCATTCCCCGTCTGCTGGTCAAAATAAAAAGTATGGTAGGAGGAGTCATCTCCCCTCACCAGGAAGCGGCGGCTTTTCTCGGCGTGAATCCGGGCATACTCGGCATAGCTGGGATCTCCGGTCTGTTCAGTGGCCCAGCAGAGCAGCGGAAGATTCATCAGGCAGTCGATAATAATCCGGCCCCCGTTGTCTGCATCACCTTCCGGTCCCCAGGCCTGAAAGAGCTGCGGGGCAGAGCGCCAGCGCTTCATCAGTACATCGGCTGCCTGCAAGGCCAGCAGACGCGAAGCCTCATCCTTATCGGTGATCCAGCGTGCCTTGGCGGACAGTGAATATAGGAAGCCGATATCATGATGATCGAGCTCTTTGCCGGCAATCATGCGATTGTTGAAGGACTCAACCGTCCGGATGGCGGCGGCGTGAATCTCCGGATCTTGGCTGTATTCATAGCTCAGCCACAGGATACCGGACCAGAAGCCTTCCGTCCAGCTGGTATGGTCCGTCAGATGATATTTGCCGTCGCCCAGGCTTACAATTGGAGATTTGTCACCAAAGCGCTTGATGTTAAGGCGGGTGGTAGAGAGCGTGTGCTCAATCGCATTTTTCCAGTTCATAATAACCTCCATAATATCGCTATATTGTTCTTATGGTTATTATAAGCCTGCTGCTATGTTGGTTTGTTGCGCGAATTCTTAGGTGAATTGCGGTTTAGGAGGAGCGAGTCCGGAACCTGTTACGCGGGGAGAGAGCTGTTTGTCACAGAACTCCGGTCTAGTTTGTCTACAGGATGTACAGCAAAGAAAATAGGATGGAGGCAGAGCGCCCGTGGCAGGGCGGTTTGTGTCTGTTGCAAAGCGTTTACTAAATACTGGCCTATGGATATAGGCTATAAACCAGGAGGAAATAGACATGAAATTTGTAGTGGTTGGCGGGAGCGGACTTATTGGAAAGCAATTGGTGAGCCGGCTTCAGGGGCTGGGTCATGAGACTGTGGCTGCATCACCTTCTCTGGGCATCAATGCTATGACTGGTGAGGGGCTGGCAGAAGCGCTTAAAGGGGCTGATGCCGTTGTTGATGTAGCAAATTCACCTTCATTCGCAGACGAGGCTGTGCTGGAATTCTTCGCGACAACGACCCGCAATCTGCTGGCTGCTGAAGCTGAAGCAGGAGTGAAGCATCATGTGGCATTATCTGTAGTGGGTACTGACGGCTTGCTGCAGAGCGGTTATTTCCGCGGGAAAATGGCTCAGGAGGAGCTGATCCAGGCTTCCCCGGTTCCCTACACCATCGTGCGGGCGACCCAGTTCTTCGATTTCGCGGAGGGCATTGCCTATACCGCTACAGAAGGGGATATCGTCCGTCTGCCTTCGGCATGGGTACAGCCCATAGCCTCTGAGGATGTAGCAGCTGCGCTGGTTGATTATACCCTTGAAGCTCCAGTGAACGGGATTACAGAGCTGGCCGGACCGGATAAGCTGTCTCTGGATGAATTCGTCCGGCAAGCGCTAAAGGCTAAGGGGGATGCGCGTCAGGTGGTCGGCGATACGGAGGCACATTATTTCGGAACAGCATTGCAGGATCACTCGCTTGTTCCGGCCGGAGACCATCCGCGAATTGCCCCTACACGGTTAACGGACTGGCTTGCGGCTTCCGTATCAGAAGCATAATAGATCTGCAAGAAACCGCCATCCTCCGGGCAAGTTTGCAAAAACTTCAGCCTGATGGGAATGGCGGTTTTTTTATGAAAGACAGGATCGATATGTGTTGTGTGGATACCAGTGGGCTTCTAGCGGACCTGAGTATAAACATTCCAGCTGTTCACCAAATGACCCACGGCAAACAGAAATGCAGGGATCAGGAGCAGCCAGGACTCAAGCCAGAATCCAAGCAGCATGAAGTAGATTGCCGGAAAGACGGCCATAGGAACGGGAATTCCAAGCCAAGGCGTGAATAACACGGCAAATTCTCTCTCATTCCAGTAAAAGCGGGCCCAGCATACATAATAAATCAGCAGGCAGACAGCCATCAGTCCGGCAGACAGGCCAAGGGGCTGCTCTGCAAGCTTGCGGCCCATGAGAATAGGCATCATGAAGCATGTGATCTGGCCTGCCCGCTCTAACATGGTGAAGATCAGCGGTGTGGAAGCCAAGGACTCAGGAGTATTGCGTGGAGGAAAGAAAATGAAAAGCAGATTCGGCAGCAAAACCAATAAAGGTAGGATGAATCCTTTGATGTGCAGGCCCATGTGAAATCCCCATTCTATTGTTCCAAAGTAGATTTATGCATTCTGGCATTGCGGAAATGAAGGTTCTCTTTGCCGGAGACTACGATTGCTTTGCGTGGACAGTTCGCTGCACATTTCATACAGAAATCACATCTGTACCCATGGTAAGGCAGATCATCGGCAACTACTATATTACCGGTGGGACATTGCAGAACGCATAATTCACAACTGATGCATTTGGAGGGGATCGTCCGCAATCTGAGCATCAGCCGCATCGATATCCAGGGCAGCACGGTTCTTCTGGAGAGAACGGAGACGGCCTTCGACCCGGGATACTCTGACTTCCAGGCGGATTCACCGGCAAGCGCCTGATGGACAAAAGTCTCAGCTTTCTGATAGGCGGCTGTCAGCCGGGCCTGATCATCCTCCGGAGGGGCTTCGGCATCCAGCATATTGTTAGGCATACTGATCTCGCAGGCGGAGACAGGGATATAGCCCTTATTCTTCAGCAGGGTATAGAGCGGCTCCAGAATATGGGCTGAGTTATTGAGCGTAGCGATCACATATACTCTGGTTCCCTGGCTCTTCGGGAGCCGCCGGAGGAATCTCCAAATGAACGGGGATACGGACTGCGAATTGACCGGGAAGGCCAGCCACAGGTCATTAACCGGACTGTTTGGCATAGATTCGCTGCCGATCAGATTGAGGGAAGGGCGGATGTTATAGGTCTTAAGGGTTCTGCCCACAAAGTCTACAATCGCTTTCGTATTGCCCGTGCCTGAAAAGTAATACAAATCCACGGTCTTATTCATTCGGCGGGTTCTCCTGTTCTGCGATTTCCTGCTCCAGCAAAGCTATGGTCTGCCCGCACCAGTCCGCATAAGACTCCCACAGCTTCTGGCCAAAGGACAGGACCATCAGAATGCGGCTGTGATTACTGTGGACATCCAGATTCTGCTTCAGCTGCGCCTCGAATTTGCCGAACAGCTGCTGCTGCCGCCGGTGGTTGATTTCAAACTCCCGGACATGCTCCAGCATGGTGGCAGAAGAGGAGGAATTGGAAAAATACAGCTTAAGCAGCAGCTCGTAGCGTACGGTTTCTTTTTCCACCGGTGTCTTGAGCCATTCCTGTAATTCGTACCTTCCGGATACGGTTATCTGATACTTGATGCTTTGTTTGCTGTTCTTGCCCTCTGCAGAAACAGGTTCTTCACACACAGCGATCAGGCCCCCCGCAGCCAGCCGCTTCAGTTCCGGATAGATCTGGCCAAAGCTCTCACTCCAAAAAAAGGAAAGCCGGGTATCTACGATCTTTTTGATCTCATACCCAGTCAAGTTCTCTTCGTTTAATAGTCCCAGTAACACGTAACCTGTCTTGCTCCTGTTAGCAGCCATATGCACGCATCCAATCTGTGAGATATATCTTTTAGATATAAAATACTGCAAGGATAACCTAAAGTCAAACCTTATTTAATGAAATGAACTGTTGGGGAAGCTTATGCGCTTATGCCCGAATTGGAGCGATAACCTGGAATCTGCACGCCAAAAAGCCGCTCCCGGTGAAGGGAACGGCTTCATGGATTTGGCGGAATGCTTATACCATATTGGGAATAGCAACAGCAGGGTCAGTCTCGGCTTCGTAATCCACGCCTTCGGTGCGGAAGCCGAACAGATGGAAGAAGTCATCCTGGTAGCCCTTAAGGTCTGCAAGTTCAGGAACATTATCCGTTTCAAGCTCGTTCCAGCGTCTCATGACCTCGATCTGCACATCCTCGCGCATCTCCCAATCATCAATCCGGATCAGGTGGCTGCCGTCTGCTGCAGCTTCGCCGCCGTTATACAGGTGGTCTGCGAACAGGCGGTACATCTGCTGAATGCAGTTCTCGTGCAGTTCTTTTTCCTTCATTACTCTATAGAGTGCGGAAATATACAGCGGCACCACAGGGATGGCGGAGCTGGACTGGGTGACCAGAGCCTTGTTCACGGATACGAAGGCCCGTCCGCCTGTAGCAGAGAGCTGCTCGTTCAGTGCGATGGCCGTCTGTTCCAGATGGTTCTTCGCCTGGCCGATGGTTCCGTCCCGGTAGATGGGGTGGGTGATCTTAGGTCCGATATAGGAATAGGCCACGGTTGTTGCACCATCTGCAAGCACGCCTGCTTCCTGCAGCTGATTGATCCACATGCCCCAATCTTCTCCGCCCATAACAGCGATTGTCTGGCGGACTTCGTCATCCGTAGCCGGCTCAATAGTAACCGTGGATACTTCACCGGTGTGGAAGTTCATCGTCTTGTTCGTATACGCTTCACCCACTGGCTTAATCACGGAAGAGAAGACTTCTCCTGTAACGGGATGGGTGCGACGCGGGGAAGCTACGCTGTACACAACGAGATCAACGGTGCCAAATTCAGCTTTGATGAGGTCGATGGTCTTGGTTTTAATGGCATCCGAGAAGGCATCGCCAACGATGCTGAATGATTTCAGGCCGAGCTTGGCCGCTTCCTGCTCAAAAGCAGCGGAATTGTACCAGCCTGCGGATGCAGTGCGGGCACCTTCAGCAGCTTTGTCGAAGAATACACCGATGGTATTGGCACCTGCGCCAAATGCAGCCGCAATCCGGGAAGCCAGCCCGTAGCCGGTAGAAGCGCCGATAACCAGCACGTTGGCCGGGCCGGTAAGTTTCTTTTGTGCCCGTACATAGTCAATTTGTTCCTGTATTTGTCCGGCACATCCCTCCGGGTGAGCAGTCGTGCAGATAAAGCCGCGTGTTTTTGGCTGAATAATCATCAAGGATATCCCCTTTGTTTTAGTTTTTAACTTTTTTCGCTAATATAGAGTATAGCAAATGATGGCATAGAAAGATAAGCTTGAATCTTTTTTGATATCAGGAATCCGGGAGGGTCTATAGGTGCTGATAATAAACGGTAAGGAAGTTGCGGAGATTCTAACCATGGAGTCCTGCATCGCTGTGATGGAAACTGTCCTCGCTGACCTGTCTGAGGGGGAGGCCGTGCAGAGTCTCCGCCAGGTCCTGCCGCTGGAGGAGCGGAATGTGCTGGGAATGATGCCCGGGTATCTGCGGCGTGAAGGGATCGCTGGTGCCAAGATCATCAGCGTATTCCCTGGCAACCACGGGAGCGGTCTGCCGTCGCATCAGGGGATGGTGTCTTTGTTCGACGCCGCCACCGGCGTGCCGCTGGCCATGGTAGACGGCCAGTCGATTACAGCCATCCGCACGGCGGCGGTCAGTGCGGCGGCGACGAAGCTGCTCGCCAGGGAAGAGGCGGAGTCCCTGGCGGTTCTTGGCACCGGGGAGCAGGCCCGGAGCCATCTGGAAGCCATGCTGCAGGTGCGCGGCATTAAGCGCACCAAAGTCTGGAGCAGAACGCCGGGCAAGGCCCGGGCGTTCGCCGATGCCATGAGCAGCCGGTGGAACGCAGAGATCACGGCAGCGCTGTCTGTGGAGGACGCGGTGATGGACGCGGACATTATCTGTACGGCGACGGCGGCGGGGGAGCCGGTGCTGCACGGCGCCTGGGTGAAGCCAGGCGCGCATATCAATGCGATCGGCGCATGCAGGGCGCATGAACGGGAGCTGGACACGGCGCTTGTAGCCGGGGCGAGGCTCTATGTGGACCGGCTGGAGTCAGCCGTCCACGAAGCGGGGGATTATCTGATCCCGCTCAGCGAAGGGGCGATCACGGCGGACCATATTATTGGCGAAATTGGCGGGCTGCTGAAGGGGCGTGTCCCCGGCCGGAGAAGCAGTGATGAGATTACGCTTTTTAAGGGACTGGGGCTTGCCGTTCAGGATCTTGCCGCAGGCTTCTATATTTATAAACAGGCGGGTGCTCTGCATAAAGGCGTGGAGATTTCATTTTAAATAGAACTCGGCATTTCTTATTAAGAGTAACTAGTCCAGCATCAGCACTAATGAAGTGTGTCGATTCAACAATGCAGCAAGCGGCAATGGATGTATTCAGCTCCAAGTGAAACTTCAGTGATAGTTGTATAATGTACAATTAAAAACAGAGAAAAGGGCTGCTTGCCGCTTATAACTGTAGTCTGTACAACTAAATCTGCCCGAATGGGTGAGAACCTTCTACATAGGTCAGTTTAATTGCACGGAATACAACTAAACGGATAATCGGTTGAAAATCAGACGGTTTAGTTGTACAAAGTGCAGTTAAGCTTAGCGTAATTGGTTACTGCAAAGCCTCAGCAAGCGATTTCTGGAATGGCAGGAGCGGCGGCAGCCGGAAGCCCAAATATTCACCGCAGGGAAGAATAAGCATCAAGTAAATACAGGTAGTTTCATAGAGGAGGGGCTGGATCAAGTGAATTTACAGGAACGGGAAGGCTGGTATGACTTTGGACTGAGTGCTGCACAGGAGGAGCGGGCGAAACGCCTGCATGAGGAGAATATCAATATTGATCTGCTGTTCCAGGGGCCCTTGTCCCCAAGCGCTATCCCGGAGAGCGTCTCGCTTAAGGTGAAGGAGCTGTGCGAGCCGTACAAGGATGAACCGATGGTCTACAGCGCCATGCCGGCGCAGATCATTACCCGGCTGTCGGCAGGCGGTGAGATTGCGGAGTACAAAGAGGAATGGTACAAGTCCGGAATTACGGCGGGCAACCGCGAACTGCACCTGAATGATATAGAGAGCATGATTACCAGTATGGGCGAGGTTCAGCTGCAGTTCGATTCCGCGGACTGGCTGGTGAAGGCACTGACGGCGGAGGATATCCGCAGGGCTAAACGTGAGGGAAAGAAGGCAGGGATTGTAACGGCACAGGAAACGGATGCGCTAGAGAAAAATCTGGAGCTGCTCAATGCGCTGCATGGCTTTGGTCTAAGGATTCTGCAGTTAACGTACAACAACCAGAATCTGATAGGTTCCGGCTGTGCGGAGCCGGGCAATGGCGGGCTGTCCAAATACGGCCTGCGGTTTGTGGAGCGGCTGAATGCGCTGGGAATCATCGTCGATACCGGACATTGCGGCAGACAGACCACCCTGGATGCCTGTGCAGCCTCGAAAGCGCCGGTTATCGCCTCGCATACCGGCGTGGAAGCTATCTATCCGCATATGCGCTGCAAAAGTGACGAGGAGATCCGCGCGATTGCTGCGACCGGCGGTGTGATTGGTATTTTTGCGATGCCGTGGTTTGTGCATGAAGATCCGGACCGTACCACCATTGAGCATGTATTGGACCATATTGAATATGTGATCAGGCTGGTAGGCGTAGAGCATGTGGGCATCGGAACGGACTGGCCTATGAGTGACCTGGAGTGGTCACTGGTCTTTTTCAAGGAGCAGATTGCACCTAAGCTGGGATTCGCCAAAGGGGATGGTCCCTCCACGGAAACCGTAGCAGGGCTTGAGAAATACAGTTATTTCAGCAATTTCACGCGGGGACTGGTGGCGCGCGGGTACAGCGATGAAGAGATCGCTAAGATTATGGGCGGCAACTGGCTGCGTGTGTTTGAACAAATTTGCGGATAGGGGACTTTTACAGATGAATTCATACTTACAGCAGACAAGCTTCAACTTCTATTGCTCGGGGATATATAGCGGCACCATCCGTTTCACGGACAAGGAGGTCATGCACGCCAAGGTTGACACCCGCAGACGCACACAGATGCAGGAGAATGTGCTGGATGCTGGCGCGAAATATGTTCTTCCTCTGGCGCGGATCGCGGGGCAGCTTCTTGCATACTCCGATGCGGAATGGGCCGGGGACGAGGTTATCCTCAAGAACGGGGATAAATATCAGAAGCATATTACCTATCAGGCGGAGATTGCCGGAATCGTGCGGACTTCACAGGTATGGGCTTACCGCGGAGGCACGGCGCTGGATGTTGTGACGCTGGACGGAGAGGTGATTGCTTTTCTGACCCCTAACCGCTACGGCATTGAGCTGATCGTTAAGGCAGGATATGAGCAGCTGACCCCGCTCACGCTCTATGCTGAGCCGCTGTTGTCGCAGCCGGAATACGGTGTGAATGATCTGGGAACGTATCTTGTGCCGATGCGGGACGGCGTGAAGCTGGCCACCGATGTGTTTCTTCCTGAAGGTCTTGAGCCGGGAACGAAGGTGCCGACTATCTTGGTGAGAACCTGTTACGACCGGAATGGTAAAAAAGAAATCTTCATGCGCTGGGCGAACAAAGGCTACGCCGTGGTCTCCCAGGATGTACGAGGCCGCGCGGATTCGGAAGGAGAGCTGATCCCGTTCTACAATGAACGCGATGACGGCTACGATACCATTGACTGGATTATCGCCCAGGAATGGTCTGACGGCAAAGTTGGGATGTGGGGCGCCTCATACCTCGGCTATGTCGTTGTAGCAGCCGCTACCAGCGGCCACCCGAACCTGCTGGCGGTTGTGGATGAGGTTAATGTAGGTTCGCCGTTCGTGGACACCGCGCGCAAAGGCGGGACGCTCTGCTCCTGGCCGCTGCTGTCCTGGACGCTTGCGCAGTCGGTGGGGACGCGGACGGACTTTGATATTTTTGGCGGCATTACAGTGGACCCTGAAGCGGCGGTCGATGCCAGACCAATCAGGGATATTCCGCAGCAGATGATCGGCCGCACGTCCGGGCCGTGGGAGCTGTGGAGCCAGCATCCTGAGTATGATGATTTCTGGAGAAACTGCACCTTCACTGAGCGCGGGGATCAGGTCAAGGTTCCGGTGTATGTAATCTCCGGCTGGTATGACGGTGACAGCCCGGGGGTATCGGAGACCTGGCGGATGCTGACGGAGCATGATGTACCCAATCGCAAAATCCGTCTCGGCGCCTGGGAGCACGGACCGAACCGGGCGCGGGATCTGCTGGGCGTATCCTTCGGCAATGATGCGGTGGTGTACGATTATGATGTATCCGTGCTGCGCTGGTTCGACCGGTTCCTGAAGGATATTCCGAACGGCATCGATCAGGAGCCGCGGGCTTCCTATTATGTGGTGGGCGAGAACCGCTGGAGAACCTCGGAGGATTGGACACCGGCAGAAGCAAAGGTAACTCCGTTCTATCTGGGCGGAGACGGCCGGGCGAATTCATCACTGGGCGATGGACGGCTGGTTATGGAGCCGGAGGAACATTCAGCAGCAGATACTTACATCTATAATCCGGCTGACCCGGTTGCCGACAGCGGCGAGCGGGAGCCGGAGAATATGCGGAAGCATGAGCTGCGCAGCGATATCGTTGTCTATACCAGTGAGCCGCTGGCGGAGAAGCTGACCATTGCCGGTGAGCTGTCTGCGGTCATCTATGCTGCGAGCTCGGGTCTGGATACGGACTGGGTCGTGACGCTGAGTGATGTGAATGAACAAGGCGATTCCATCCGCCTGTCCAATTACATCGTGCGGGCGAAATACCGGCATGGGCTGGAGCAGCCGCAGCTGCTGGTGCCGGGCCAGGTGGAGCGGTATGATATTTTCCTGCAGAACATTGCCCACACGTTTGCCGCAGGACACCGGGTCCGCTTCACAGTCACTTCTTCCAGCAAATTCGTGGCCTTTCCTAACACAAACACCGGAAACAATCCGTATGAAGATACGGAAGCAGTCATTGTGCAGCAGACGATCTGCCATAACCAGGAGTATCCGAGCCATATTAAGCTGCCAGTGGTGCCGAATTTCTAATAGAGGTGACTTAGCCGGCTGATAATTTGCAACTTTTCCCAATTGGGGCCGTCAATGAATAGGAATGGGACTCTCGGGCATGTCCTTGCCGCTTCGGATGAACTCAAGGGGGATAGTTATGATGATCAAAAGAATATCCGTACTCTTGTTAGCCGCGCTGCTCTTGGCCGGCTGCAGTGAAGGAGGTTCAAAATTGAGCTATTCAGAGAGACAGGCAGCTGCAGCCGGGCTTGATTTCGGACTGGCCGAGAGAAGCAACCGGCTGGGGGTGAAGCTGCTGGGCCAATTGTGGAAGCAGGGCGGCGGAAATGTGACCATATCTCCTTATAGTGTTGCCGCAGCGCTGGCCCTTGCTTATAACGGTGCGACCGGAGAGACGGCAGAGGAGCTGGGAATGCTTCTGGGCTATGCACCTTATGAGCGGGAGCAGCTGAATACCAGCCATCAGGCTTTGCTGCAGCTGCTGAATGACGCCGGACCGGGAATTGAGCTGAAGATAGCGAATTCGGTCTGGGGCATGAAGGGGCTGCCGCTGCGCAAGGACTATCTCAAGACAGGTAAGGATTTCTATAACGCAGAGATCAGGGCGACAGACTTAGCTGCAGAGAAATCTGTGACGCAGATTAATGATTGGGTCTCGAAGCATACCGGGCATAAGATCAGGCAGATGCTTACGGAGCCGCCGGGTGACCAGGCAGTTGCGGTACTTGTCAACGCACTGTATTTCAAAGCCGGCTGGAGTGATGTGTTTCCAGAGGAGGCTACTGCGTCAGCAGACTTCTATCCCCCGGACGGGGCAGCAGTGCAGGTAATGATGATGAAGCGGAGCGGATATTTCCAGTATGCCGGGAATGAGGACTGGCAGGCTGTAAAGCTTCCTTATGGAGAGGGCCAGATGGAGATGACCGTAATCCTGCCGGGCGGGAAATCTTCCTTGCAGGAGCTTGCGGATCAGCTTGCGGCGGGCAGCCTCCCGCTTGATGAGGGCTTCGCCAGTGCCCGGGGGACGCTGCGGCTGCCGCGTTTTACAGCGGGCTACGGGGCAGAGCTTACAAAGGTTCTGCAGGCGCTGGGTGTGAAGCTGGCTTTCGATCCGGTTCAGGGTGATTTCTCGCTGCTGGCGGACCTGGATCGCCCGGTTTACTTTGACAAGGTCATCCACAAAACCTACATCGATGTGAATGAACGGGGAACAGAGGCGGCGGCGTCCACAGTGATCCAGATGCGGGCAGGATCAGCTGCTCCTGCAGATACGCCTTTTGAAATGACGGTCAACCGGCCGTTTCTGTTCATGATCAAGGATGTGCAGACTCAGGTGGTCCTGTTCCTCGGAGCCATTGAGAATCCGCTGGACACAGATTAATTCCGCTTGGAATGAATTTCAAGCAAATACGCATAAATGCTCCCTTCACAGGTCACAATAGGGAAAAACCAGAATGAAGGGATTAACGTGAATGCTTTTCGCTTGAAAAAACAACTGTGGCGGCGGTGGAGACGTTGGAAAAAGGCACCCTGGGTGGGGGCGGCATGCATTGCGCTTACGGTGCTGGCGTGGCGTGGCATGCAGGTTCCGGAAGAGATCAGCCTGCTGTTGGAGCATACGGCCTGGACGTTGCCTGGAACACTAAGCGGAATAGAGGAGCAGAACCGGGAACCCGGCAGCAGCATTCCGGCTGTGGCAGCCGTTTATAACCATACAGGGAATGAAGCAGAAGATGAAGCTGCTGTGATGGACAGCAAAGAGCTGCTTGAAGCGGTCAGCCGGGAAGCGGTCAGCAGAACGGTGCACCTGAAGACAATTTATGTATCCGGTGAAGAGGTGCAGACACTGCCCGGCAAGCAGACACCGGCCCAGCTGAAGATGATGATCGGACAGCATTCCGATTGGAGCGGCTGGCTCAGCGAGGAAGGCGATTTGTGGCTGGAGCAGAGAGTCAATGATCTGTCGCCGCTCACCAAAAAAGAGGCCTACTTCGGAGTGGATGAGCAGGGGAATCTGACGCTGTTCAAAGGACCGCCGACGTCGGAAAAGGTGATGAAGACCTTCTTTCAGCTGGATATGGGCTCAATGAAATCCTCTTTGCCGGAGGGGATCTGGGAGCAGCTTCATCAGGGCATCCGGGTACAGGACATGGAGGAGTACAACAGTGTACTGTCTACCTTCAGCGACTATGCGCGGGACTCGGCGGAACAGGTGATGCATGCGGAATGAAGTGAAGGACATAGCTGTTTGAAGACTCGTGGGCAGGAGGCTCACGGGTTTTTTTGTTTGAAATAGCAGCTTAATTTTAATTTCCCCGGGACAAAGTTTTTGTCTCCCCGGGGAAATTTTTTTGCTATAATGGGTAGAAGGAATACATATGTTCGCTTTAGGGCGGATTCATGGATGAACCCGCAGGGGCTATTCTGCCCTGGCACAGAGGAGAGAGAAGGATCTTGCGCATCTTGGGGATTGATCCGGGGCTGGCGATTGTCGGCTTTGGTTTTGTAGATAAGGTTGGAAACAAATTGACTCCGGTCCAGTACGGCTGCATCCAGACTGAGGCGCATACTCCGGAAGAAGAACGTCTGCTGCATGTCTATGAAGGCATGGTGCAGCTGATTGATAAATATAAGCCGGATGCAGTTGCGGTAGAGAAGCTGTTCTTCAGCCGCAATGTGACAACGGCCCTGCCGGTGGCGCAGGCGCGGGGAGTGCTGATTCTGGCGGCCGTGCAGCGCGGGCTGCCGGTGGCGGAATACACCCCTATGATGGTGAAGCAGGCAGTAGTAGGGTACGGCAAGGCGGAGAAGAAACAGGTTCAGGAGATGGTCAAGCTGCTCCTTAAGCTGTCGGCTGTACCGAAGCCCGATGATGTGGCTGATGCACTGGCGGTGGCGGTATGCCACGCCCATTCCGTGAGTCTTAATT
Source organism: Paenibacillus sp. IHB B 3415 (assembly GCF_000802655.2). Classification (NCBI taxonomy): domain Bacteria; kingdom Bacillati; phylum Bacillota; class Bacilli; order Caryophanales; family Paenibacillaceae; genus Paenibacillus; species Paenibacillus sp. IHB B 3415. The sequence continues at coordinate 42,010 of NZ_JUEI01000009.1, forward strand.
CCAAATTAAATGAGGTATTGCGAAAATGATAGATTTCCTAAGAGGACCGGTTGTACATTTGGAGTCAGAATATGTAGTACTGGATGTTCAAGGCGTAGGATACCGGGTCTTCTGCCCGAATCCGTATGCTTTTGCCAAGGTGGAGGGTCCGGTGACCATCTTCATTCATTATCAGACCCGTGAGGATGCGACGCTCCTGTTCGGATTCCCGACCCGTGAGGAGCAGAAGCTGTTCCGCAAGCTGATCGAGGTGTCGGGCATCGGCCCGCGTGTGGCGCTGGGCATTCTGACCGGCGGAACGCCGGATCAGCTGATCTCGGCGATCTATCAGGAGAATATCACCTTCCTGACGAAGCTGCCGGGCATCGGCAAGAAGACGGCGCAGCGGATGATTCTGGATCTGAAGGACAAGCTGGACGGCTTCGGCGGAGCTGCCCTGCAGACAGGCCTGTTCGCTGTAGCGGCTGAAGCCCAGGCTAAGGCCGAGGCACTCCCGTGGGAAGAAGCCAGGGATGCCCTGAAGGCGCTGGGCTATACCGATACCGAGCTGGACCGCGTATGGCTGAAGATGAAGCAAGAGGGAACGGATACCGGACCGGTTGACGTGCTGATGAAGAAGGCGCTGGGGCTGCTTTTTATAGCCAAATAGGTCCCTGAAGAACGGAGTGAGGAATAATGGATGACCGGATTATATCAGCAAATCTGATGATGGACGAGCAGGCGGTTGAATTAAGTCTGCGGCCCCGTTATCTGGGTGAATATATCGGCCAGAACCAGGTGAAAGAAAACCTGAAAATATATATTGAAGCAGCCAAGATGCGCAGCGAAGCGCTGGATCATGTCTTGCTGTACGGGCCTCCGGGTCTCGGCAAAACAACGCTGGCGAATATTATCGCCAATGAGCTTGGTGTGAATCTGCGGACCACTTCCGGCCCGGCAATTGAGCGGCCGGGCGATCTGGCCGCGCTGCTGACCAACCTCCAGGAAGGCGATGTGCTGTTTATTGACGAGATCCACCGTCTGCACCGCACGGTGGAAGAGGTCATGTATCCGGCGATGGAGGATTTCGCGCTGGATATTATGATCGGCAAAGGCCCGAGTGCCCGTTCGGTGCGGCTGGACCTGCCGCCCTTCACGCTCATTGGAGCAACGACACGCGCGGGGCTGCTGTCCGCTCCGCTGCGCGACCGCTTCGGCGTAGTCAGCCGGCTGGAGTACTACACAATCGATGAGCTGAGCTTCATCGTAGCCCGCAACGCCGAGCTGCTCAGCATCGAGATTCTGGGCGATGCTGCGGAAGAGATTGCCCTGCGGGCCCGTGGGACTCCGCGGATTGCCAACCGTCTCCTGAAGCGGGTGCGCGATTATGCGCAGGTCCGCGGCGACGGTATTATTACGCCGGAGATTGCCGCTGAATCGCTGAAGATGCTTCAGGTAGATCCGCGCGGACTGGACAGCATCGACCACAAGATGCTGCAGTCGATGATCAGCTCCTTCCGCGGCGGACCGGTCGGGCTCGATACCATCGCCGCTACGATAGGCGAAGAGAGCCAGACTATTGAGGACGTATACGAACCCTATCTGCTGCAGATCGGTTTCCTGCAGCGCACGCCGCGCGGGCGCATAGTGACCCCGGCGGCCTATCATCATCTGGGGCTTCCGCTCCCTCCGCAGCAGAACTGATGCTGCCCATAATACAACATTTTTCGTATGATCCCGGCTACAATCCCGAATTGTTGTATAAAAGGCAACATTCCTTCTCCTCCAAGCGGTTTGGCGGGACAAATCTTGTATTTCATACAACAATCTGTCCCAACCGCCAAATATCTAGGGGATCAAGTTGCAATACGTACAACAATTAAGCCTATACAAGTGAGAAACTTAAAAATTTGAATGCTCTTTGCAATGGATTAGGTGCGGGAAGTTGAATAAACCGCTCGTCACATAAGTGCCCGACCGGGTGCTTAATTGGTTGCAGTCTAGAATGCGTTTTGTATAACACATTTAAGAGAATGCTTCCGAAGCTGGTTTTGAACGAAGCTTTCTGAGGATGTCATGCTTTCAAAACTTAAGAGTATGCTTCCGAAGCAGGTTTGGAACGAAGCCTAGTCAGGCAGCAGATACTCTCAAAATTTTTTAGGAGGCCTACAATGAATCTTGCCAGGTGGAAAGAAACAGGGTTAGGGCTGCTGGGCCGCGGAGTATTGGCCGCATCAATGGTAGCAGGCAGCCTTCTGACCTTTGCGGGTACCACTCACGCCGATACCGGCGGGGCGATCCGGGTTGCACTGTATGCCGATATTGGCAGCAAATATAAATCTACTGTACCGCTGGTCACGCTTCAGTCCGATTTGGGCTTCAGCCTGCTCTCGCAGGCCGGAACACCTCTGCTGTCGGTTCCTGCCCAGAACAAAGTACGTGTCAGTCTGGACGGCTACCGGGTGAAGGTGCTGGAAACGCCAACCTGGCAGGTGGCGGCGGATGCAGCCAAGAAGCTCCAGGCTACCTCCGATAAACCCCAGCTGTTTATGGCATCACGGGGCGGAGCCAAGGTGTATCAGCTATATACTGGAAGCTATGCGAGTGAAGCTGCCGCCAAATCGGGGCTGACCTCCGTGATGAAAGCCGGAGTAAGCCTTCCGGAAGGACAGACCCCGGCTGTTGCCGGGACCAGACATCTGTCCGCAGGTTCCTACGCGACTCTTGAGGAAGCGCAGGCGGTTGTCGGCAGCCTAACTGCTGCCGGGTTCGATGCCTGGCCGGTATTCGTGTCCGGAGAAGGCGGCAGTGCACGGACTGAAGTTTGGGTAGGCGAAGCGGCGAGCGACAGCGATCTTGCAGCGGTCTCTGCCTCGGCAGCTGCACTGCTCCCGCAGCTTGTTCTGTCGCCGGTGGCGGCAGGTACAGCGGGACTAATTATCCGGATGGATGCAGGACTTGATTTCAGCAGTGAAGTCCAGGCCTTTCATTATCTGTTATCCGGAAGCGACGCGAAGTTCACAGCCGCCGGCAATGAGAAGGGGATTCTGCTTACGGAGAGATCCAAGCGTACTTACCGCGGCAATCTGGAGCTGGGCAATCTGAACGGTTCATTGTCTGTAATCAACGTAGTGCCGCTGGAGCAATATCTGTATGCGGTTGTCGGCGGAGAGGTTTCATCCGGCTGGCCGGATGAGGCGCTCAAAGCCCAGGCCGTTGCGGCGCGCAGCTATGCGCTGGCCCAGGGCAACCGCTTCGATGTAGCCAATGTTGTCGATACCACGCTGAGCCAGGTGTATAACGGCATAGGCGCTGAAGCTCCAGTCATTACCAAGGCAGTGGATGCTACCGCAGGCGAAGTGCTGATGAGCGGCGGCAAAATAGTAGAAGCCGTGTTCTCCTCCAACGGCGGCGGCGTTACCGCAGACCCGTCTGAGGTGTGGAACAACGGCGGCGATACCTTCGTCAGTGTAGTTAGCAGCGAGGATGCTGCGGCAGTTGCTTCATCTAAAAAGTGGTATTATGTGCTGCTGAACAGCGGTATCTCTGGATATGCCCGTGAAGACAATATCAAATTAACCGGGAACACAACGGCAGCCGGACTTCCGCTGGCTACGGCAACCACCAAGGATGTGAATATCCGGCCTTTGCCTATTATTGATAGCAGTGCCAATCCGGCAGGCAAGCTGAATCCAGGCGATACCGCCGTAGTGCTGGGGCAGGTCTATGAATCCGGCAGCTACAGCTGGATCAAAGGGCCTTATACCTCGGCAGAGCTGCTCAAAAGCCTGTCCGGCAAAACAAGCAACGCTCTCCCGTCTTCCATAACCAGTCTCCAGGTGACTAAGCGCGGCCCTTCGGGGAGAGCGGTGGAAGTCAAGGCTAACGGCCAGATTCTGCAGGTGAAATACCCGGATCTGTTCCGTTCTTCCTTTGGCGGATTGCCCAGTACTTTGTTTGATATTGTCCCGGCAGGCAGTTATACTGTATTAGGCGCTGACGGCACTACAGCCACTATTGGCAGTGTGGCAAGCGCCGGAGTGATCTCTGCAACTGGCAAAGTAACTGCAAATGGCAGCGGAACCGTAGTCATGGGTGCTGATCAATCTTCCAGAGTGGTCACCAGCAGTCCAGGATTCTATTTCATCGGCTGGGGCAACGGGCACGGCCTGGGCATGTCCCAATGGGGTGTAAAAGGCATGGCGGATAACGGGTATGATTATCGTCAAATATTGCAACACTATTTTAATAACGTTACTATAGTTAAGGAATGAAGATCCCATCATGAATGTAGATAATTATGATTTTAATTTGCCGGAGGAACTGATTGCCCAGACTCCGCTTGCCGACCGCAGCTCATCCAGACTGCTGCTCGTAAACAAGGAGAATGGTCAACTGGAACACGGGCATTTCACAGATATACTGCAGCAATTCCGTCCCGGAGATACACTGGTGTTGAATGATACGAGAGTTATTCCGGCCAGACTGTTCGGTGTCAAGGAGGATACCGGGGCGAAGGCAGAGGTTCTGCTGCTGAAGAATCTCGGTGAAGACCGCTGGGAAGCACTGGTTAAGCCCGGCAAGAAGCTGAAGACCGGAGCGGTGATTATCTTCAGCGAAGAGCTTCGCGCCGTAATAGAGGACGAAGCAGATATGGGCGGCCGGACGCTGCGCTTTATCTATCAGGGAATCTTCCAGGAGATACTGGACAGGCTCGGATCGATGCCGCTTCCTCCGTACATTAAGGAAACTCTGGATGACCGCGAACGTTATCAGACAGTCTACGCGCGGCACGAAGGATCGGCGGCCGCCCCTACGGCAGGACTGCATTTCACCCAAGAGCTGCTGGAGCAGATTGCAGCGGCCGGCGTGAATATAGCTTATATTACCCTGCATGTAGGTCTTGGCACCTTCCGTCCGATGTCGGTAGAAACCGTGGAAGAGCATGTGATGCATGCCGAATATTACGAATTATCCCAAGAGACGGCAGAGATGCTGAACTCCGCGAGAGCCAGAGGCGGAAGAATTATCGCTGTCGGCACAACCTCCTGCCGGACCCTTGAGACGGCCGGGAGACAAGCGGCGGGCGGACCGCTGAAGGCATCAAGCGGCTGGACGGATATTTTCATCTATCCCGGCTACGAATTCACTGTCGTCAATGCATTGATTACCAATTTCCATCTGCCAAAGTCTACTTTGGTCATGCTGGTGAGCGCTTTGGCCGGCCGGGAGCATATTCTCGCCGCCTATGAAGAAGCGATTAAGCAGCAGTACCGGTTCTTCAGCTTTGGCGATGCAATGTTCATTTATTAAGCAAGAGGAAGGGTTAAACCTATGGCAGCAATCACTTATGAACACATTAAGACCTGTAAGCAGTCCGGAGCACGGCTCGGAAGAGTCCATACTCCACACGGAATTATTGAAACACCGACCTTCATGCCGGTAGGCACACAAGCCACCGTCAAAACAATGAGCCCTGAAGAGCTTAAGCAAATGAATGCGCAGATTATTCTGAGTAATACCTACCATTTGTTCCTTCGTCCGGGCCATGAGATCATCGGCGAAGCCGGCGGTCTGCACAAATTCATGAACTGGGACCGGCCTATCCTGACTGACAGCGGGGGTTTCCAGGTATTCTCGCTGAGCGACATGCGCAAGATTACCGAAGAAGGCGTTCATTTCCGCTCCCATTTAAATGGGGACAAGAAGTTTCTCTCGCCGGAAGTGGCGATGGAAATTCAGAATGCACTCGGTTCCGATATTATGATGGCCTTCGATGAATGCCCGCCTTATCCGGCAGAATATGAATACGTCAAAAAGTCACTTGAACGCACCACCCGCTGGGCAGAAAGATGCCTCAAAAGCCATGCACGTCCTAATGATCAGGGGCTGTTCGCAATCGTACAGGGGGGCATGCACGAGGATCTGCGCCGTCAGAGCGCGGCAGATTTGACTTCCATGGATTTCCCGGGGTATGCTATTGGGGGGCTCAGCGTCGGAGAGTCCAAGCAGCTAATGTATGAAGTGCTGGATTATACGGTTCCACTGCTGCCGCAAGGGAAACCGCGCTATTTAATGGGCGTAGGTTCACCGGATGCGCTGCTGGAAGGGTCAATCCGCGGAATAGACATGTTCGATTGTGTTCTGCCTACCCGTATTGCCCGCAATGGAACGACGATGACCAGTCAGGGAAGACTCGTTGTACGCAACGCGCAGTATGCCCGTGATTTCGGGCCGCTTGATCCGGAGTGTGATTGCTATACCTGCCGGAATTATTCCCGCGCTTATTTGCGCCATCTGATCAAAGCCGACGAAACCTTCGGCTTGCGGTTAACGACATACCATAATTTACACTTCCTGCTGGAATTGATGCGTAAAGTGCGTGAAGCCATCATGGAAGATCGGCTGCTTGATTTTCGCGATGAGTTTTTTGCACAATACGGATTATATGATAATCTAAAAGGCTTCTAAAAGTACTGGGTGATATGTTAAATTTTTTGGAAAGGGGGGAATGATATGTCACATTTTCAACTGGCAGCAGCTTCAGGCGGCGGAGGCAATATTCTTGGCCTGGTAGGTCCATTTGTACTTATGTTTGTTGTTTTCTACTTCCTGCTGATTCGTCCGCAGCAGAAGAAAACCAAAGCACGCAACGGAATGCTCAAGTCTTTGAAAAAAGGCGATAAGGTAGTTACTATCGGCGGTCTTCACGGAACAATTATGGAGATTTCTGATGACATCGTTGTATTGCGGGTTAATGACGTGACCCGATTGACCTTTGACCGGGGTTCGATCAGTCACTCTGTCACGGAAGTAGAAGACAAAGATTGATTTGTCTGTACCAAATTACATAAAAACCGGCGTCTCTCGTAAGAGAACGCCGGTTTTTTTACATTATACAGTTCAAAGGCTGATGTTAACGTACATCCGTTGCCCGGCTTCGTACTCTCAGCCGTTCTTCCCCGCTGCGCAGGGTGAATTTGGCAAGCTGCACTGCGACAGTTGTGGACAGAACGGCCAGCAAAGTGCCGCCGAGCATATCGGTCAGCCAGTGGATACCGAGATAGAATATTCCGAAGACGATAGCAACGGCCGAGATTGTACTAATCACCATCCAGCGGCGGTTGCCGGAACGGTAGGCCAGCAGCGCCATAGATACGGAAATGGCAGTATGCAGGCTGGGAAAGCAGTTGTTAAGACCCGATAGCGGCCGGTACTCCTGTTCAAACTTCGGAAAAACATCCAGCATGGTAAATCGCACCCCTGCGGGCAGATAGGACCACACCTCATTTACCGGAAAATACAGATAGAATGGAATAGCAACAGCATAGGTTATCATGATCGTGTAGCAGGTCGCATAGAGCATCACGCGGTTCTTATCCAGCAGATAGATACCTAGCGAGGCGGCGAGCACCGATTGCAGCATGAAGATATAGAAGAAGACGATGATTGGGGTCAGCCAAGGCGTAAAGAACAGCTCTTGCACATGTCTGACAAAGTGGCCCTCGAGACCAAAGACAAAGGCTGTGTAATCCGAAGTCAGGTTCATCTTCTGCTCGATCTGCAGCTCATATTTATTCAGAGCAAGCACGCTGAACATTCCTATAATAATCAGAGTGAATTTATAGGACCGCAGCAGCTCTCTCCCGATTTCAACTAGAGCCATTAGCGGATTGCGCCGGGCGCCGATCCAAATCAATACCACTACAATGGCAACGGTGTATACAACTACAAGATTCATGGACTGGTAAAGCAAAGCATTCAAAGCCTCCTTGATAAATCCCTCATATGAAGTCAGATGCACTCAGTGTAACATATTTTCAAGGATAGGTTTCAAATTTCGAAAAATTATATTAATTAGGATTTTTGCAAATTAACCCCAAATATTCCCCCGAGTGCACCAATGCCTGCTGCAGCCAGTACCCAAAGGAAATCAATCCCTGCCGGTGCGCTGTCCAGAGCCAGGAATCCAATCAGCAGAACAATTAATCCATAGAATGCGCCGGTGAGTGCTCCCTGATACCAGCCTTTGCTTGAAGCTCTGCCGCCTGCGGTCAAGCCTCCGAAAGCGGCAGCTATGCCGTGTACAATATAGGTGTACATGGTAAGATCCTGTTCCTGCAGTCCGCTGCCCCAGAGCAGCAGGGAGAGAACGAATGCGCCCAGCAGCATCCACAGGAACGACCGGCATAAACCCGATAATACAGGACTAGATATTTTCCATGAGAATAGACGCCTAATTAACGACATGGTAAAACCTCCTAAAAGTTTGTTTGCGTTACTTCCTGGACGGGCTCCTTACAAACTGGCTTGAAAAGCATACGCTAAGATTGTTTGCGATACTTTCTGGTTGGGCTTTGAAAAAGTGTCCTGTTGATCTGGTACTAATCATTGTATGGGAAGGCTTGCCCCAATAGTACAAGAATGGCAGACTGGACTTTTACCAGTAATTAATCAGCAGGCTTCCGAATGTTCCCTTGGCAGGCAGGTCAGAATAGGGGTACATTAATCCGCCCGTTACGGCTCTCAGCCGCCGGGTGAGAAGCGGAAGGGGAGCGAAGAGAATATGTTGTTCCAGCATATTACTGCCCACATCTTTCTGACCGTGCTGATGTATATCTTCATTTTCCTGAGTATGCGGATCATGGGTAAACGGGAGATCGGCAAATTGTCGGTGTTTGACCTCACGATTTCCATTATGATTGCTGAGATTGCTGTTTTTGTAATTGAAGATATCGAGCGGCCCATCTATGACGGGTTCGTGCCCATGGCAACGCTGGTTCTGATTCAGGTGTTGGTCGCACAGCTCAGTCTGAAGAGCCGGAAGCTTCGCCTTCTGGTGGATGGCAAGCCGAGTATTCTCATTTCGGACGGCAAGCTGCACCGGGGCGAGATGCGTAAACAGAGATATAACATTGATGATCTGCTGCTGCAGCTCCGAGGGCAGAACATCGACAGTCCGGCTGATGTAGAGTTCGCCATTCTTGAAACCAGCGGGCAGCTTACTGTAATTGAGAAGAATAAAGGAGTATCCTCAACCAATCAATCAGGAAACAGCAGTTCAGGCGCGGAGCAGAAAGAACGGAACAGCGGAGACCAGCAGAGCTCCCGCAGTTCAGATAAATCAGATAAATCAGACAGTTCAAGTACGGTTAAGCTTCCGAAGCATAAAATCCGCTACGAAGGCCTCCCGATTCCGCTGATTATGGACGGAAAGGTGCAGGACGACAATCTGGAGATGATCGGCAAGAACAGATTCTGGCTTAGAACCCAGATCCGCCAGAAGGGTGTCTCTGATTTCCGTGATGTTTTCCTATGCTCAATTGATCATAAGGGTCAGATATATATTGACCCGATCGGCTCCAGATAAGAAGAAGATGTTAGCTGCGCCAGCGTTTGAAGAAAGGCACACGCTCCAGATCACGCCTGGAAATCAGGCCCGATAACAGGCAAATGCTAAAGTATACGCCCATCCCGCAGGCAGCGGCAGCCAGAAACTGTATCCACTGTGAGGAGGAGACATGAACTGAGGTATAGACGTAAGTCATTCCGGCAGCCATGATGATCGTAGCCGCTATAATTTTGACCGGATCCGACCACCTTAAGGACATGGCTGTCAGCCGGATAACACTGTATCCATGCAGTATAGTCACGAGGAGGCTATTGACAATAATGGCGATGATGGCTCCTTGAATCCCGTATTCCGGCCTGGAGGCGAGCAGCAGAATCAGCAAAATTTTGACAACCGCACCAATCAGTGTATTAATCAGTGCCTTGCCCGGGCGGTCCATTGCCTGAAGTGCGGCCTGCAGCGGGGCCTGGACATAGAGGAATAAAGCGAACGGTGCCATCATCCGCAGCATAGGTGCCGTATCCGCTGCATTGCCGTACATCAGTGTACATAAAGGTACGGCAAGAACGTACATAACAGCAGCAAACGGGGCGCCCGTTACCATAGCCAGCCGCAGGGCCTGATGCATTCTTTTATGAATCGTGGGCAGGTCATTTCGGGCAGCTGCCTCGGATAAGGAAGGGACGAGGGAAACGGCCAGCGAGGAGCTGAGCACACCCGGCAGCAGCAGCAGCGGGATAACCATTCCCTGCAGGGAACCATATTGTGCAGTTGCGGCTGCGGCAGCTATTCCGGCAAGGGCCAGGCTGCGCACGGTAATAATGGATTCCAGCAGATACGAGAAGGAGCCGATCAGGCGTCCGGCGGTTACAGGTACAGAGATGCCGATCAGCCGCTTAAGCACACCCCCGGGTTGTCTCTGCGGTTCATCTCCGGACTCTGCAGAACTACCCGAAACAGCCGTGCCGGCAGGAGGCGGAGCCTCATTCTTGTCCTTTTTGACGATATAATAATATTGCAGCAGCAGGGCCAGCATTCCGCCTATTTCACCTACAGTAACGCCCAGCATCGCACCTGCTGCCGCAAAAGCAATTCCTTTCGGGAGCAGCAGCCAGGAAAACCAAAGCATAAAGAAGATCCGGATGACTGATTCCAGCACAGAGGAAAATGCCGAGGGAAGCATATTCTGCCTGCCCTGGAAATATCCGCGGTAGATGGACGAAACGGCCACGATTGCAATCATTGGAGTCATGCTGACAAAGGTGTAATATACCCGCTGGTCGGTCAGAATAACGTTTGATACCCAAGAGGCGCTGAGCAGAGCTACAATGGTGAAAAAAATACCCAGCGTCAGGCTGATTGCCAGGCCCGTATGCAGGATTTTGCGGGACTGCTCCGGGCGGTTCTCTCCTTCTGCTTCAGCAACCATTTTGGCAATTGCCAGCGGCAGCCCACCGGTAATGACGGTTACCAATACGATAAAGAACGGATATCCAAGCTGATATAGTCCTACTCCTTCGGCGCCGATGATCCGCGGCAAAGCAATCCGGGGAATAAAACCAAGCATCCGGTTAATGATGCCTGCAAATAACAGGATTAATGTTCCTTGTATAAAGGTCTGTTTCCTCAAAGGGCACTCCTTCTTCCCAAATTAGATGAAAACTTCCGGTGAATTTGTTCCTCTTCCAAGCAGGCTTGTATAAGGATATGCTGCTACAGGTCAACTCCATGACAAGCTTTCCATATGACAAGTTTTTGGCCGAAAGAAGGAAAGACCGGCAGAGGGGTCGAATATTTATCTCTGAGCATACGTAACGGGGAATCTTTGGAGGTGTCAACACGTGGAATCGGAACAATGGAGATATGACGAGCTTAGTGAAGAAATCGAAGCCATGTGCATCAGCAAAGCGGAGGAATTCCGGCTCCTCGGCTATGAATATGTGACCGGTAAGGATATTTGGGATTGTGTCAGCCGTAATTATGTTAAGGAAGGAAGACCTCCTCTGCATAAACTGGTCAATGATATTTATTCACTGAAATCGGGCAGTTACATGAATTATCTGACCATGGCAGCCTACCGGGGGTTGAACTGACGGCCTAATTTGCTCAAAAGGAACGATTTTCTTTTGCAAACGGCTACAGGAAGCAGTAAAGTAAGAGAAGAGTAATTCAACAGTTCCTATCCAAACGGATGGTTTGTGCCCAGAAGCAGAACCGGCCGTTTCTTTGTGTGAATCCGGCACCGTCATTCCTCTTGAATTGACGGTGATTTCGCACGTAGCTATAATAGGAATATTGAGTAATGAAAGGGGAACTAGCTAGAGCATGAAGAGAATGTTGAGCTTTATCATCACCGTGGTCGTTCTAACCGGCGTCATGGGATTTACAACTCCCGGGCTGCTGGACAAGGTCCGTCTAGGTCTTGACCTGAAGGGCGGATTTGAGATTCTGTACCACGCCGAGCCGATGGATACGGGAGGAACCCTGACCCGTGCTTCGCTGCAAAAAACAGCGGAGAGCCTGGAGAAACGGGCGAATGCACTCGGAACAAGCGAGCCTGAGGTTACAACCGAAGGTACGGACCGCATCCGTCTGAAGATTGCGGGCGTTACTGACGAAGCCGAGGTCCGCAAGAAAATGAAAGAACCGGCAGTTCTGACCTTCCGCAGTGCCGCTGATGGTGATGCACCCGGAGTCTTCAGCAAGATTGAACTGGTAGGCAGTGATTTTGTTGAAGGCGCGGCAGACGTGCAACGCGATAACCTCAACCGTCCGGAGATCAGCATCTCTATTAAGGACAAAGATAAGTTTGCGGAAATTACCGAACGTCTGCTGGGTAAGCAGCTCGCCATTTATCTGGATGAGACATTATTGTCCGAGCCTCCTTATGTTAGGGCAGTCCTGACCGATGGTAAAGCTTCCATATCCGGGGGCTATACACTAGATGAGGCCCGTGAGATCGCAGATACGATCAATCTCGGTGCATTGCCGCTGAAGCTTACGGAGAAATATTCCCAGAGCGTAGGGGCAACACTTGGTAAACAGTCTCTTGACCAAACGGTTAAAGCAGGTATTGTAGGTTCCCTGATCATTCTGGTCTTCATGATGTTTATGTATCGTCTTCCGGGTGTACTGGCCAGCTTCGCGCTGATTCTTCATACCTGGCTGCTGATTCTGGTGTTCGTTATAGCTGATTTTACCTTGACCCTTCCCGGTATTGCCGCGTTCATTCTCGGTATAGGGATGGCGGTCGATGCCAATATCATTACCAATGAACGGATTAGGGAAGAAATGCGCAGCGGTAAGAGTATTTTGTCTTCCGTCAAAGCAGGTAACAAAACTTCATTCCGTACCGTAATGGATGCGAATGTCACTACGATCATTGTAGCGGCTGTCATGTTCGCCTTCGGTACAGGTGCGGTTAAAGGCTTCGCGCTGATTCTGATCGTGGAAATTGTACTTAGTATTGTAACAAACCTTTATTTTGCCCACTGGCTGCTGACAGTGCTGGTTAAAGCCGGCGCACTCAAAAAGCCGAAGCAATTTGGGGTAAAGGAGAGTGACATCAGTGCGCTTTAAGAAAGAGCTTGATTTCGTACATTTAAGCAAGTTTTTCTATATCTTCTCCATCGCCATTACGGTGGCTGGTCTGGTCTTTCTGGCAACCTTCGGCCTGAATTACAGCGTTGATTTCAAGGCCGGGTCCAATGTGGACGTAGCTCTCTCCAAGAGCATCACGCTGGCTCAGCTGCAGCCGGCTTTGGATGAAGCAGGAATTGGCCATGATCCTACCATTACCATCGGGGATCAGCGGGTTAACATCCGCTACGATGAAGAGCTGGATGATACTCAGAGTGAAACCCTGAAAACGGCAATCACCAAGATTGACGGTCAGGCATCCTTCGAAGTCAACACAGTAGATACAGAGATGGCTAAGGAATTAGCCCGCAATGCGATCTATTCGGTGCTTCTGTCCAGTATCGGGATTATTATTTATGTGAGTATCCGTTTTGAATGGCGGTTCGCACTGGCATCCATCGTGGCGCTGCTCCATGATGCATTTATGGTTGTAGCGGTCTTCTCCATCTTCCGTCTGGAGGTAGACATAACCTTCATTGTCGCGGTGCTGACCATTATCGGCTATTCCATTAATGATACGATCGTTATCTTCGACCGGATCCGCGAGAACCTGCGGTTCGGTAAACAGAGGTCGTATGAGGATCTTAAGGCCCTGGTCAATAAGAGTGTGTCCCAGACCCTTATGCGCTCCCTGTATACAGCCTTTACGGTATTTATTGCCGCATTCTTCCTGCTGATTATGGGCGGAGAGTCGATCAAAATGTTCTCGCTTGCCATGGTAATCGGCTTGCTCTTCGGAGCCTATTCTTCGATCTTTATTGCAAGTCCGCTCTGGCTGCTGCTCAAGAAACGCCAGAAGACGCCGGTAAAGAGCAACCCGGCCAAAGCCTAAAACTTAAGTTTCAGGAAAGCCGCGTCACAAGCGACGCGGCTTTTCGGAATCTTTGGATCAGCATCTTAAGCCAATTTCATCATCATGAGATTACTTGCTAGTGGTAAGGAGGGCCTCGTTATGAATGACAAACAATTAGCTGCAAGAGACACCGTTGCCTGGACTGGAATACTCAGTGATGTTACGCTGGCTCTGGCCAAAGGCGCCTTCGGCTATCTTTCAGGCAGCAAAGCATTGATGGGGGATGCCATCTATTCCGGAGCAGATGCCGCCGCCAAGCTGGCAGGGGTTATTCCGTGGAACTCGAAGCAGAGTCACAAGTATGCAGGATCATCGGGCAGACGGGCCGGTCAACGAAATAAAGAGCCGATGGCGGCCATTCTTTTTTCTGTACTTATTCTTATGGGCGGGCTGCAGATTGCTTTCTCGGCCATTCGTGATTTAACCCGGGGACATTTATCGGCACCTGGGCAGTCGGCACTTGTAACCGTCTTGATTTGCATTGTGTTCAAAGAGGCTATCTTTCAATATCAATACCGTTATTACAAAAAAAAGAACGATGGCAGTCATGCCGCGTATGCGGATACCCACCGTTTCAGTCTATATACTTCCATAACCGTATTTATAGGTATTGCTCTGGCCATGACTGGCGGGTATTTCAATTGGCATCCTATGCTCTATATGGACCCGATTGCCGCACTGCTGACCGGATGTCTGGTTATCCGCAAAGGCTATTCTCTGATTACTTCCTCTGTCTACAGCAAAAAGATTCAGGAGCTTCCTTCCGAGGAGGCCGCCAGCTTCATTGAGACCGTCCAGCGTGTGCATGGAGTCATCCGGGTGGAGCAGCTCAAGGCAGTGGAGGAAGGCAGTTATGTGAATCTTCATGTCAAGATCAGCGTAAATCCGCGGATTAGCGTGATGGAAGCCCAGGATATCTCGGAATGCGCCCGGAAGCTGCTGCAGCACCGGTTCGTTCATGTAGGCGAGGTTCAAATGGATGTGGTGCCGTATGACCCGGGTTATCCCTATAAAAGCAACCATGAGCTCGTGGATAATGATATTCCCACGCTGCTTCAGTAGTCTGCAAGGTGAGAGAAAGGTGAGCTGTATTGCTTCATTCAAAAACAAGATGGCAATCTCCGGCAGCCGATCCCGAGAAAAACCGGGAACTGGCCCGGAGCCTTTCTATTTCTCCGCTTCTGTCCTCACTGCTCGTGCAAAGAGGCATGGATACTGCCGATAAGGCACTGGTATTCATGGATGGCGGAGCGGAGGATAGTCATGATCCATTCCTGCTCAAAGGAATGGCCGAGGCTGTGCCACGGATTCGAAAGGCATTGCAAGATGAAGAACATATTCTGGTGTATGGCGATTATGATGCAGACGGGGTGTCCAGTACTGCGCTGATGATCTTTCTTCTGCGTCATCTGGGCGCTTCTTTTGACATTTATATCCCGCATCGTTCCAATGAAGGCTATGGTCTGCATAATCATGCGCTCGACTGGGCGCTGCAGCAGGGAGTATCTCTCGTTATTACGGTGGATACTGGTATCAGTGCCTATCATCAGATTGCCTACGCTTCTGAGCTGGGCATTGATGTCATAGTCACAGATCATCATGAGCCGCCGGAGCTGCTGCCTGAGGCCTATGCACTCATTAATCCGAAGCTGCCGGACTGCCCGTATCCTTTCAAGGGGCTGGCAGGAGTGGGTGTAGCTTATAAGCTGGCCGAGGCCCTTCTTGGCAGCGGAGTTCCTGAAGAATGGTGTGAGATTGCCGCTATCGGTACCGTTGCGGATCTGATGCCGCTGCTTGGGGAGAACCGGAGTCTAGTGCGCCGGGGGCTAACCAGCATGCGGAATTCGCCGTTTCCGGGAATTCGGGCGCTGCTCTCTGTCAGCGGAATTACGATGAGCACCGTGAGCGCTGTTAATATTGCCTTCGGCATGGCGCCGCGCATTAATGCCAGCGGAAGGCTGGACCATGCAGGCCGGGCGGTCACACTGCTCACTACCGCAGATGCTGAAGAGGCAGAACAATTTGCCGGAGAGCTTGACCTCCTGAATAAGGAACGTCAACTGGTCGTGGAGAGAATTGTAGGGGAAGCTACGGCCAAGCTGGAGCAGAGAATCAGTCAAACCGGGCTTCCGGATATTATTGTGCTGGCTGAGCAGGGCTGGAATGTCGGCGTTGTCGGGATTGTGGCCTCTAAGCTGCTGGAAAAGTATTATCGTCCGGTTATTATTCTGGATATTTATCCGGATACAGGGATGTGCAAAGGCTCTGCCCGCTCGATCCCCGGACTGGATATCTATGCGGCGTTATCCTCATGCGCCGGACTAATGGACCATTTCGGCGGGCATCCGGCTGCGGCCGGAATGAGCCTGCCGCAGGACAAGCTTGAAGACTTTGATGCAGCGCTTAATGCATATGCTGCATCTATCCTGACACCAGAGGACTTTGTAGCCGTGACGGCTGCAGACGGTGAGGTCTCGATTGCTGATTTGTCACTGCAGGCTGCGCTTGAACTGGAGCGGCTTGCCCCCTTCGGGATGGCTAACCCGCTGCCGAGATTCATTCTGCGCGGAGCTGCTGTGAAGGAGACCCGCAAGATGGGCCAGGACGGCAAACATCTGAAGCTTGTCCTGCAGCAGGATAAGGTGACGATCGAAGCGGTGGCCTTCGGCAAGGGGTCCCTGGCTGATCTGCTGCCTGATGGTACAGTCATTGATGTACTGGCTGAGCTGTCGGTCAATGAATGGAACGGCTCACGCAAGCCTCAGCTGATGCTGCAGGATCTTGCAGTGCCTGCCGCGCAGCTGTTCGACCTGCGCGGTGCTGCGGATGCGGTCAAGCAGGCAGCGCATATTCAGGAGCTGCTCCGTTCGTACAGCGGCAGCAGCCCGGTTAAGACAGCGGCGGTATTTCAGAACAGCCGCAGGTCTCCACTGCGCGAGCTGAAGGGCATGTCGCTGTGGGTCTACGATGAGGATGCCGGAATTTCACAGGTGCATCAGGGTGAGCCGGGGAATGACGAAGCAGAGATAACACTGCTCTGTCTGCTGGATATGCCGGAAACGCCGGAGCAGCTGGAAGCACTGTTCACTGCGTTTCCCCGCACAGAGAATATTGCCCTGCTGCATTCGATCCGCGACGGCCGTGACCGGCTGCAGGTTCCTACGCGGGATCATTTCAAGTCGTTATATAAATTGATCGCCTCGATCGCAGCAACCGCAACCCCCGAGCATGAAGTGCTGCTGCGGCTCAGCCGCCAGTCTGCACTGGGTGTGCGCATGCTGGGCAGAATGCTTGATGTGTTCGCTGAACTTGATTTCATTGAACGCAGCGGCGGCAGCATTACCTTTGTCATGCAGCCGGCCGCCAAGAGCCTGACGGCGTCAGAGCATTTCGTCAGGCTGGGCAAGACTGCTGAAATGGAGCAGTATTTCATGGAAGGCAGCCGCGGCGAACTGCAGGAATTCATGCTGTCACACCGGTTAGGCGCCTCGTAGCAGGTGTAGCGTGCTTTCGGAGCAAGAGCTTTTACAGAGAATTCAGGTGAGGATATTCTATCCTCATAACTTTTAGGAGATGATACTTTTGGATTTCAAAGACAGTATTCGTGTGATTCCGGATTTCCCGCAGCCGGGAATCAGCTTTAAGGATATTACTACCCTGCTTAAAGACGGGGCCAAGTACCGTGCAGCTATTGATGAGCTTAAGGCTCTCGTTGCCCACCTGGAGATTGATGTCATTGCCGGACCGGAAGCGCGCGGCTTTGTAGTAGGCGCACCGCTGGCGTACGCACTGGGCGTTGGCTTCGTGCCCATCCGCAAAAGCGGCAAGCTTCCTTACGAGACGATTGAAGTGGGATACGATCTGGAATACGGCAAAGATACCCTTGCTGTACACACGGATGCTATCCAGCCGGGACAGAAGGTTCTGATTGCCGATGATCTGCTCGCTACCGGCGGCACGATCGCTACTTCGGTAAGCCTGGTGGAACAGCTTGGCGGACAAGTTGTCGGCGCTGCCTTCCTGATTGAACTAACGGCTCTGGCCGGACGCAATAAGCTGTCGGATATTGAAGTGGTTACCCTGTTGACTTACGAGGATTAATTCGCCCGGATAACTTTTCCCGGGAAATATAAAGCGGACTGCTGTCGATTTAAGGACAGCAGTCCGCTTTTTAGATTAAATATGAGAAGCCATTTCTCTATGGGAGAGTCTACCCATGTGCTAACGGACTCCAGCGCACTTATTTGCGGATTTTTATTTATAAAATGCCCGCTGGAGAGATAATAAGTGCACCACGGTCCGTTAGCGCGGCGAAATGCATCCTTTTTGAAAGGATAAGAGCTGTACGGTCCGTAAGGATCAGGGGATGAACGTATCGAGCCTCTACTAGTTACCTCATCATCCTAATGGGAATTTATATTGCATTTGCAGAGCTGAAAAAGTACTGTATAACCAAGTTTCTTCTATATATAAGTATTCAGGGCTTAATGAGCGGATTTCTCTGCTTCCTGTTCATTGGACAGGCCGAGAACTTCAAACAGCTTGAAGAGCAAGGAGAGAAGCATACCGACGATAGTCGCCAATGCCATACCTTTAAGCTGTACACCGCCAACCGTTAATGTGATGCCGCTGATACCCACCACCAGTACCAGAGTAGCCAGAATCATGTTGGTGGCTTTGGAGAAATCGACCTTCTGCTCTACGAAGATACGCAGACCCGATGCGGCAATTACACCGAACAGCAGTAGTGATACACCGCCCATGACAGGCTGCGGGATATTGGCAATGACGGAGGAGAACGTTCCGGAGAACGAGAGCAGGATGGCAATCACTGCAGCGCCGCCGATTACATATACCGAGTACACCTTGGTCAGCGCCATAACGCCGATATTTTCACCATAAGTGGTATTCGGGGTGGAACCCAGGAATCCGGAGAGTACCGTGGAAATCCCGTTACCCATCAGTGAGCGGTCCAGTCCGGGATCTTTGGTCAGGTCTTTGCCGACAATGTTGCTGGTAACCAGCAGGTGGCCGATATGCTCAACGATAACAACAAGCGATACAGGGATGATCGTCAAGATAACCTGCCAGTCGAAGGATGGGGTAATAATCGTTGGATGGGACAGGAAATGGGCTTCAGAGATAGCACCAGTATTTACCTGGCCCAGGATATAAGCGAGTACATAACCGGTAACGATACCGATGAGGATGTGAATGATTTTGGGGAAGCCGCGGAATAACACGGAGCCGAGTACGGTAACGCCAAGCGTGACCATTGACAAGGTAATAGCTTTTCCATCCGGAATCCAGTCTGTGACGGCCACACCTTCAGGAGCAATCAGTCCGGCCATGCGTGCTGCAACAGGAACGAGCTCCAGTCCGATGGTGGCTACGATAGCGCCCATAACCGCCGGAGGGAATACGACATTAATCCAGCCGGTGCCCGCATAACGCACGATCAAAGCGACTAGAATAAAAATAACACCAGTAACAATAAATGCGCCAAGTGCAAGCGAATATCCATGCTCATGATCGTCTGTGTGTTTAGCCAGGACCATAAGTACCGGCGAAATAAAAGCAAAGCTTGAGCCAAGATATGCGGGGATTTTGCCGCGGCAGATCCAAATGTAAAGCAATGTGCCGATACCATTCATCAGCAGGATCATGCCGGGATCTACCCCGAACAGGTTGGGAACAAGCACTGTGCTGCCGAACATGGCGAACAAATGCTGAAGACTCAGGAGGAAACCCGGGCCCCAAGGGAGTCTTTCGTTAACTTGAATTTCGCGTTGCAATGGAGTTCACTTCTCTTTCTGATCTAATTTGATGTAAGCCTGACGCTAAAAAACCGCCTTTACTAGATTAAATAGATCGGCGCCTTTTTACAACAACATTTTTGCGCGCGCCACAAAATTGTCTTTTCTTGTCCCTTTCCCTTACAGGAATACCACGCTATGGCAAGTGTTGACGTAATCCTCCGTAAGCGTCATAATTATAGACAACTTTAATCTGTGCGCAGTGCAGTTTGGAACATATGGAACCTGCAAATTCTGCACGGCTTGCGGGTTCATTTTATTATAGAAGGGAAACGGATACGACGAGAATGGGCATAGAGCAATTAACCGAAAAGGCCGGCGCCTATATAAAAGAAAAAGATCTTCTCCGCATCCGGGAAGCTTATGAGTTTGCCGATCAGGCTCATCACGGGCAGGTTCGGAAATCGGGGGAGCCATACATTCTGCATCCGCTGGCGGTCGCAGATATTGTCGTCAATATGCAAATGGATGTTATATCTATTATTGCAGCGCTGTTACATGATGTTGTAGAAGATACGACGGTGTCACTGGACCAGATCCGCGCGAAATTTGGCGATACCTGCGCAATGCTGGTGGATGGTCTGACCAAGCTGGAACGCATCCGGTTCCGCTCGAAGGAAGAGCAGCAGAACGAGAATTACCGCAAAATGTTCATTGCTATGGCTCAGGATATCCGGGTCATTGTGATCAAGCTGGCGGACCGTCTGCATAATATGCGCACGCTCAAATACCAGTCGGAAGAGAGCCAGCGCCGTATTTCCTATGAGACTCTGGAGATTTTTTGTCCCATTGCAGACCGCTTGGGGATCTCTGCGATTAAATGGGAGATGGAGGATATTGCCCTCCGTTATCTGAATCCGCAGCAGTACTACCGGATTGCCAATCTTGTACACAAGAAACGGGCAGAACGTGAGCAGTTTATCGACAGCGTTATCGGGCGAATCCGCGCCAAGCTGGATGAAATGGGCATCGAAGGCGATCTTTCGGGACGCCCGAAGCATATTTACAGTGTCTATAACAAGATGAGCACCAAGAACAAGCAGTTCAACGAAATCTATGACCTGCTGGCCATCCGCATTATCGTCGACAATATTAAGGATTGTTATGCTACGTTAGGAATTATCCATACTCTTTGGAAGCCGATGCCTGGCCGGTTCAAGGATTATATTGCCATGCCCAAAGCGAATATGTATCAGTCTTTGCATACAACGGTAGTGGGTCCCGGCGGGGAGCCTACTGAAGTGCAGATCCGTACCTGGGAGATGCACCGCACTGCCGAATTCGGGATAGCCGCGCATTGGGCGTATAAGGAAGGCAGCAGCAACAATGTGAATCCGGAGAACCGGATGCCGTTTTTCCGCGAGATTCTGGAGCTGCAGCATGAAGCCAAGGATGCGGAGGAATTCGTGGAGTCGCTCAAAATGGACTTTTTCTCCGACCTCGTCTTCGTGTTCACGCCTAAGGGTGAGGTTGTAGAGCTGCCTGCAGGCTCTGTGCCGCTTGACTTCGCGTTCCGCATCCATACAGAGGTCGGCAACCGGACGATCGGCTCCAAGGTCAACGGGCGCATCGTACCGCTCGACCATAAGCTTAAGACCGGGGATATCGTGGAGATTCTGACCTCGAAGAACTCGTACGGGCCGAGCCGTGACTGGCTGAAGATTGCCCAGTCTTCACATGCACGCAGCAAGATCAAGCAATGGTTCAAGAAGGAGAAGCGGGAAGAGAACGTTGAAAAAGGCCGTGAAGCGATCGAACGCGAGCTGAAGCGCCTGAACGTGGAGATCTCTGACTGGCTGACGGAAGATAAATTGTCAGAAGCGGCGAAGAAATTCGCCTTTAATGATGTAGAGGATATGCTCTCCGCAGTAGGCTTTGGCGGGATTACAGCCGCGCAGATTGCCTCCAAGCTGACCGAGAAGCTGCGTAAGGACCAGGAAGAAGCTGCCGGTCATCTGGAGCTTACCTCTGAGATGAAGGAGATCAAGTCCAGCGGGGAGAAGCGCAATCAGCCGACCAACGGTGTGCGTGTCAAAGGGATTGATAATCTGCTTGTACGCTTCGCACGATGTTGTAATCCCGTGCCGGGCGACGATATTATCGGTTATGTAACCCGCGGACGCGGCGTATCCGTGCACCGTGAGGATTGTCCGAATATTCCGGGTGAAGGGGACGGGGAGGAATCAGCCCGTGTCATTGAAGTGGAATGGGAAGGCAGCATGGAAGCCAATTATAGCGTCGATATTGAGATTACGGGCCATGACCGCAACGGACTGCTGAATGAAGTGCTGCAGGCGGTGTCGGAGAGCAAGACCAATATCTCAGCGGTTACGGGACGCTCTGACAAGAACAAGATGGCGATGATTCATATGACGATTCTGATCCGCAACACCGATCATCTGCAGTCTGTGGTGGATAAGGTGAAGCGCGTGAAGGATGTCTATACGGTTAACCGCATTATGCAATAAGGCATGAAGGCAACAAGGCAAGGAGCTGAAGGATGTTATGAGAGTGGTTGTGCAGCGCTGCAGGGATGCGAGTGTGACGGTAGACGGAACGGTGACCGGAGCGATTGGAGAGGGCCTGATGCTGCTGGTCGGCGTAACCCATGAGGATACGGAGAAGGATGCCAAGTATTTGGCTGACAAGGTGACCGGACTGCGGATTTTTGAGGATGACGCCGGTAAAATGAACTTCAGCGTAACGGATGCCGGGGGCAGCGTCCTGTCCGTGTCCCAGTTCACCCTGTACGGGGACTGCCGCAAAGGCCGGCGGCCCAACTTCATGGCTGCGGCGGCTCCGGCAGAGGCCGAGCGGCTCTACGACTACTTCAACCAGGAGCTGCGCAGAGGCGGGCTTCAGGTGGAGACCGGTATTTTTGGAGCGATGATGGACGTCTCCCTGACGAACTGGGGACCGGTTACCCTGCTGCTGGACAGCCGGGGCTAGGCCTTGAATGAGGCGGCGCAGCAGAGCGGGCTTAAAATGCCGGTCTAATTTTACAGCTTGATGTGAGGACTCCACGTTGTGGGGTCTTTTTTGATATAGGATAGCGGTCTCCCCTGCTGGATAAACTAGTGATGAACGAATAATATTCACAAGTTGCGGGGAGTAAGTAGCATGAGACAATCACAGAAAGCATGGATATGGAACAGTATACAGGGCCATACGGCGGGGTCGATGACGGAAGCTTCCGCAACGGCAAGGGGAGCCGGGGATCAGAGGGATCTGCAGGTGCTCAAGGGAACAAGCCGCAATCTTCTGCCGCGAACGTAATGAGTGCGGGGAAGGCGGCTTATTTCTCTGTTTTTGGGAGCGTACAAATGGTGTTTAGCCGGCGGGAATTCGCGAAACCTGTGAGGGCTCGTTAGAAAGCCGGGGAATGCGGGTAATAGAATGACGAGAACAGAATAGCGTAGAGAGGAGAAATATATCTCAATGAGTAAAGTAGCATTTCTGCTCGCTAATGGTTTTGAAGATTCCGAAATGAAGGTGCCATACGAAGAAGTACTGCAGGCAGGACATCAGGCAGAGATTATTGGTCTGAAGAAAAATGAGACCCTGCTCGGTAAAAAAGGCAGCGTGTCTTATGCCGCCGACAAAGCGGTCAGCGAGGTGAGAGCCGGAGATTATGATGCTGTAGTCATCCCGGGCGGATCTTCGCCGGAGAACCTTCGTCTTGACCAGGATATCCTGCAATTTGTAAAAGATGCGGACAGTGCCGGCAAGCCTATAGCTGCTATCTGCCACGGGCCGCAGATTCTGATCAGTGCCGGTCTGGTACAAGGCCGCACGCTTACCTCCTACCCTCCGCTGAAGGATGATATCGTGAATGCCGGCGCGGAATTCAAGGATGAAGAGGTCGTCGTGGACGGCAATTATATTACTTCACGCACACCCAAGGATGAGCCCGCATTTGTGCGTGAGCTGCTTAAGGTGTTGTAATACATTTAAACAAACCACTTGGGAGGGATTGACAATGACTAAAAGAATCCAAGCCTATTTCAGCACGGAAGATGCAGCGGAAGGTGCCAAGACTGCACTGATTCCATACGGTGTAGAAGGAATTGAAGTGTCGGCGCTGACGGATCCTCTGGATACGGGCGGAAACAACCGCCGCAATATTCTAATTCCGCTGGCTCCCTATAATACTTCGGCTACAGCTGCCGGAGGGGTCTACGCAGCAGGGGGCGCGACAGGGCCGCTTACCGGAGCAGCTATTGTGCCTGGAGTTACTGTTGATGATGATCTGGGCCGGACAGATGATGAACGTACGGCGGGAGAGGTTCACAGCGGCTCTGATTTGAAAAACAGCGATCTGGAGAACCTGCATTACGTCATGGATCTCAAAGTGGCTGAGAATCATTACAATGAGGTTGTTGAGGTTCTGCGCGGCAAGCAGGCCTATGTGGAGATTTTTGATTAAGCAGGAGGCCCTGCTTAATCCGGATAACCAATTCAGCTCCAGTCCTCCCTCAGGGAGAGGCTGGAGCTATTTATTTGCCCGCAGGGAAGCGGAAACTGCATGAATTCTCTAGACAGGGAATAGGGTTGTAGTGTAACCTAATCTGTAGAGTTCAGACATAGGCATGTACCACTCAATAAAACGCTTTCTTTTCTGTAATGCAACTGTAATATTACATTCATGATTCCTTAATATAGCGTGTTTATAATAGAAGCATGACCCCCTTTTTTATAATATATGATGATGGACCTGCAGCAATCGGCTGCAGGTCATTTTTTTTGAAATCTAAGAATTTACATGCTTCGCGCTATAAATTATCCTTCTATTTCTCACTGAAACGGTTCTGTCCCTATACAAGGACAGCAAAGCCGTTTCCACTTGTTTACAATATCAGAATCTATATGTTTCGGGGTCCCCGCAAAGTACCTGAGTCATCTATCTACGCCAAAGCCCCACTTTGTGGGGGTATTTTAGAGGGAATTTGTGACTTATTGCTACTGTGGCGGGCATGCTTGGAGCAGAAAGGCGTCAGTAGCCGGTAGCGTGAAGCAGACCTTGTAGCGGATCGTCTAGCGGACCGTGAAGCGGACTGAGAAGCCCTTATTTTCCATAAAAGCTTACTTTAGAGGATGAAACGGACTGAGATTCCGTTATCTTGTTCATTCCAGCTCGAAATGAGGCATCTCTGGACACATAACGGAATCTGAGTCCGATTGCCCCGCGATTTTGCCGGATTTGTTGAAATAGCGGAATCTCTGTCCTCCTGGCTGGCAGGTAATCCTGAGGAGCCGCGCCCAGTTCTTGCGCAGGCCATGTGCGCTTGCACAGCTCCGGCTGATTCACCCTGGCTGCGAGCCGGGATACTCAACTCAACTCAATTCAATTCATTCCTTGACTTTAGCGCAGTGGTTCAGTAGAATCTAACAATATACGGTATGTTATATTGTTTTGATGACGGGACCAAGTAATCCGTAACCCACAACCCCAGAGAGGAATCCCGCTGATCCGGCGGCCGTCCAAGTGAAGGACGGCAACACCTGATCCGCACGGCTGTAAGGATTCTGTTGATGAACGGATGAATGACCTCCCCGAGAACGCACGGCGAAAGCAGGCAGCAGCAGGTTGCCCAGAGTCAGTAGCCGATTGCGCGTAGGCGGGCGTTAACCGCTTAGAGCGGATTTGGAGCAGCGCAGTTGCTTAAGTCCGGAATGTGGGTGGTACCACGGGTGAATTATTGGTTATGATAATCCCTCGTCCCTGTTTGTAATTAAACAGGGCGGGGGATTTTTTGTTGTTTTTAGAAGCAGAGACAATGGGTTCCATGAGGAGTAAGAGGGGTTATTTTCAGGAGGGATAGGCTGTGGCTAAAGAAAGATTCGAGAAACCAACCGGTACGCAGGATGTGCTTCCGGGTGCAGTGGAGAAATGGCAGTACGTTGAGGGCAAAGCAAGGGATCTCTGCCGCCGCTTCAACTACCGGGAGATCCGCACACCGCTGTTCGAGCACACCGGGCTGTTTGAGCGTGGTGTAGGCGAGACAACGGATATTGTAGAAGGGGAAATGTATACCTTCAAGGACAAAGGCGACCGCGATCTGGCACTGCGCCCCGAAGGGACTGCAGGCGTCGTACGGGCGTACGTGCAGAACAAGCTCTATGGTGAGCCGGATGTCAGCAAGCTGTATTATATCGGCCCGATGTTCCGTTATGAACGTCCGCAGGCAGGCAGATACCGCCAGTTCCACCAATTCGGCATTGAAGCCTTCGGTGCTGTGGACCCGGCGATCGATGCGGAGGTCATCTCCCTCGGGTACCAGTTCTATATTGATCTGGGGCTGAAGGATGTTAGAGTGGAGCTGAATTCCGTGGGCAACGCGCCTAGCCGCGCGGCTTACCGCGAGAAGCTGCTGGACTTCCTGAGACCGATGAGAGAGAGCCTGTGCAGCGACTGCCAGCGCCGGATGGAGCGTAATCCGCTGCGCGTGCTGGACTGCAAGGTCGATCAGGATAAGTTCGGCGGTGCCCCGTCTATTCTGGACAGTCTGGATGAAGAGTGCACAGAGCATTTTGCCAAGGTAAAAGGCCATTTGGACGTGATGGGCGTGGAGTATAGCATTAACCCCCGTCTGGTACGCGGCCTGGATTATTACACGCATACAGCGTTTGAGTATAAAGCGGCAGGCATCGGCTCCATCGACACGGTGGGCGGCGGCGGCCGGTATAACGGCCTGGTGGAAGAGATCGGCGGACCGGATCAGCCGGGTATCGGTTTCGGGATCGGCCTTGAGCGTATTCTGCTGATTCTGGAGAATCAGGGGGTAGAGCTGGAAGCAGTGAAGCCGCTGGATGTATACTTTGTCGCACTCGGTGAAGCCGCAGATCTGGAGATCACGAAGCAGCTGTTCCATCTGCGCAGCCTGGGCTTCTCCGCAGAACGCGATTACCTGGGGCGGAAGATGAAGGCACAGATGAAGTCGGCGGACCGCATGTCGGCCCGGTATACGGCGATTCTTGGCGAAGACGAGCTGAACAGCGGCGTTATCGCCCTGAAATCGATGGAAACCGGCGAGCAGCGGACCGTTAAGCTGGAAGAGCTGGCACAGGCGCTGAATTAGAATTTAAAGTATGGATGTATCCGCAAGTAAGCTGCAGTCAGCACATGTAATTTTAACCATGAAGGGGTAGGATAAAAGATGACCAGAAGCCATAACTGTGGACAATTAACAACGGCGAGCATCGGCGAGACAGTAACACTGAACGGTTGGGTACAGACCCGCCGTGACCTTGGGGGCGTGCTGTTTATTGACCTGCGCGACCGCACAGGAATTGTACAGATTGTATTCAACCCCGACTATTCCGGAGAAGCGCTGCAGATTGCCGATAAGGTACGCAGTGAATACGTGCTTGCCGTAACGGGTAAAGTGGTTAAACGGGACGATGAAACCATCAACCGCAACCTGCCGACCGGCGAGATTGAAGTGCAGATTACAGATATTGAAGTATTGAATGCTGCCAAGACGCCTCCGTTCTTCATCGAAGACGGTGTGGAAGTGGATGAATCGCTGCGGATGAAATACCGTTACCTGGATCTGCGCCGTCCGGAAATGCACAAGACGCTGCTGCTCCGTTCGAAAGCGGCCAAGATCTTCCGCGACTTCCTGGACAGCGAAGGCTTCATCGATGTGGAAACCCCGATTCTGACCAAAAGCTCACCGGAAGGCGCACGTGATTATCTCGTGCCAAGCCGTGTGCATGAAGGGGAATTCTTCGCGCTTCCGCAGTCTCCGCAGATCTACAAGCAGCTGCTGATGGTCGGCGGCATCGAGCGTTACTACCAGATGGCACGCTGTTTCCGCGATGAGGATCTACGCGCAGACCGCCAGCCGGAATTCACCCAGTTCGACATCGAGACCTCCTTCATGCCGCAGGATGAACTGCTGTCCATGATGGAAACCCTGATGCAGCGCCTGCTGAAGGAAACGATTGGTGTCGAGGTTGCCACTCCGTTCCAGCGGCTGACCTATGCCGAAGCTATCGGCAAATACGGCTCGGACAAGCCTGACCTGCGGTTTGGCCTGGAGCTGGTAGAGATGAATGATATCGTTGCTTCCAGCGGTGTGAAGGTGTTCGCCTCCGTGATCGAGAAGGGCGGAGAAGTGAAATGCCTTAACGCCAAGGGCTGCGGTACGTGGACCCGTAAGGAAATTGATGATCTCGGACCGTATGCTGCACGCTACGGCGCCAAAGGCCTGGCCTGGATTCAAGTCAAAGACGGCGAGTTCAAAGGCCCGATTGTGAAGTTCTTCTCCGAAGAGGAAATTGCCGCCGTGAAGGAACGCACGGGTGCTGAAGAAGGCGACCTTCTGCTCTTCTCCGCTGACACTAAGAAGGTCGTTGCGGATGTACTCGGCGCACTCCGCCTGAAGATCGGCCGTCAGCTTGGCCTGATCGATGACAGTGTGTTCAAATTCGCCTGGGTTACAGAATTCCCGCTGCTCAGCTATGACGAAGACCAGAAGCGCTACATGGCGGAGCATCATCCGTTCACACGCCCGATGGATGAAGACCTGCATCTCTTCGATACAGATCCGGGTGCGATCCGCGCGCAGGCTTATGACATCGTGCTTAACGGCTACGAGGTGGGCGGCGGCTCCCAGCGTATCTACAAACGTGAGGTTCAGGAGAAAATGTTCGAAGCTCTCGGCTTCACACAGGAACTCGCGTATGAGAAATTCGGCTACCTGATGGATGCCTTCGAATACGGCACTCCTCCGCACGGCGGGATTGCCTTCGGCTTCGACCGTCTGATCATGCTGCTGGCCGGACGCACGAACCTGCGTGAAACCATTGCCTTCCCTAAGACCGCAAGTGCAACCGACCTGCTGATGGATGCTCCGGCACCTGTAGATGCTGCACAGCTCGAGCAGCTGCATATCAAGCTGGCGCCAAAACCGGAAAAAGAAAAGAAATAAAACATAAATGGCTGACGGGGCATAGGGCGGACTTAAGCGGCTATGCCCCGCAGGCTTGCTAAAGGAGGCTGACATCATGCTGAATCAGTTCTCGCGTACGGAACTGGCGATCGGACCGGAAGGTCTCGAGATCATGAAGAACAGCACAGTGGCTGTGCTGGGGATTGGCGGAGTGGGCGCGATGGCTGTAGAAGCCCTCGCCCGTACCGGTATCGGACGTATTATCCTGATTGATAAGGATTCGGTCGATATTACCAATATCAACCGCCAGATCCACGCGCTGACGACGACCATCGGCCAGAACAAAACCGATCTGATGGTAGACCGCGTCAAGCTGATCAACCCGGATTGCGAAGCGATTGCCCTAAACATGTTCTACACCGAAGAGACCTATGAGGAGCTGTTCAAATACAAGCTGGATTATGTCATTGACGCTTCGGATACAATTATCTACAAAATTCATCTGATCAAGGAATGTCTGACCCGGAAGATCCCGATGATCTCCAGCATGGGAGCGGCGAATAAGATGGACCCGACCCGTTTCCAGGTGGCCGACATCTCCAAGACAAGCATGGACCCGATTGCGCGGGTGATCCGCACAAAGCTGCGCAAGGAAGGCATCAAGAAAGGCGTCAAGGTTGTATTCTCGACCGAGAAGCCGGTAAAGCCGCGTGAGGATGTAACCGAGCAGATTGTTCCCGCCAATGCGCCGGACCGGCGTAAGGCGAAGCAGCCTCCGGCCAGCACTTCCTTCGTGCCTCCGGTAGTCGGTCTGATTATGGTCAGTGTTACGGTACGTGATTTGCTGGAGACCGGCGGCATCACGTTTGAATGAGGGTTTGACAGGATTCAAGGGCGTGCAGCTGATTCCCGGCTGCATGCCCTTTTATTGCTGCCTGGAGCAGCATACCGGTGAGATGGCTGATTACAGATCAGACAAACCGGGTAATAGCCAGCGGAACTTAACATCATAATATAAGAAAACTTAAGATGGAGCAGTGGGCTGCAGCATTATTGCAGCTTATTGTATAACATTCTTAAGTTCACGTTCTATAGTGGAGGTTTTTAGATGAAATCGAATTTTTGGCGGGATAGCGTGGGACTTGCGCCGGGCGACAACTGGAAACGGGAGTGGGCGGCAGGCATCCTATCGTATTTCGCTTCGGTATATATTGTTATGGTCAATGCAGCGATTCTGCATGATGCAGGAATGCCGCTGCGGGCGGGAATGGTGGCCACACTGCTGACAGCGATTACAGGCTGTCTGCTGATGGCTTTTGGCGGCAAAACGCCGATTATCGTTGTCCCGGGCATGGGCATCAATGCCTTTTTCACCTATACGCTTGTACATTCCATGAAGCTGGATTGGCGTGAGGCGCTTGCCGTTGTTGTGGTGACGGGTGTGCTGTTCGCCATTGTAGCGTTCACTTCGCTCTACCGCATACTGAGTGATGCCATACCCCATAATCTGCAGCATGCGATAACTGTCGGAATCGGTCTGTTTCTGACGTTTATCGGCCTGCAAAAAAGCGGGATTGTGATTGCCCATGCTACGACATTTGTCGCTATCGGGCATTTCAGCGATCCTGCGGTCATTACCTCGGTGGTGACGCTGCTGCTCGCCCTGGTCCTGTTCATCCGCGGCACGCGCGGCGGCCTGCTGATCAGCATGCTGGCGGGGACAGGCCTGGCCTACCTGCTGGGAGCGGCTCATGCGCCTGAGAATACCGAATCCGGACATGTGTTCAGCGGATATGGCGATGTGTTCGCCAGTATGGAATGGAGCGGATTCATCAGCCTGGTCTTCTGGATTGCCGTATTCCTGCTGCTGCTGATCGTTGTCTTCGAGAACATCGGCCTGATCTCCTCGCAGACGCTGATGATAGGCCGTCCGGAACGCTTCAAAAGCAGTCTGCGGGCGCTGTCTATCGCCAACATCGCAGCAGGTCTGTTCGGCAGCAGTCCCGTAGTAGCCGCTGCCGAATCTACAGCCGGCATCGCTGCCGGCGGACGCTCCGGCTTAACCTCACTCGTCACCGGTCTCTTGTTCGGGGCGACGTTTCTGTTCATTCCGCTGCTGGCTTATGTTCCGGACAGCGCAATTGCGCCGATTCTGATCGTGATCGGCGGACTGATGGTCCAGAGTGTACGCGAGATGGATCTCAGCGACATGACGGAGCTCTTCCCCGCGTTTCTGATTATGGTGATGATTCCATTCACCTACAGCATCGTGGACGGGATGGCGTTTGGGTTCATCACTTACCCGGTTGTGAAGCTGGCTACAGGCAAAGGCAAGGATGTCCCGCCGGCACTGTACGGCATTGCCGGGCTGTTCGTAGCAAACTTTGTGCTCCATGCGCTGATGGGCTAAATGCGCCTCATATAGGGCAGGTGAGCCGTTCTATACGGCAGTTTGAAATATATGGCTTTCCCTGTCCTCTTGTGATATGATGTACTGCTCACATCACTTTTAGGAGGTAACTGAAATTGGAAGACAACTTTCAAAGTGCCTATCAAGAGGAAGAAGACAGGCTGAACCATGCGCTTATAGAGATTGACTCTACCCTTGAGCGGTTGCGCAGCACTCCGGTGTACACGGGACACGAGTATACGGAACAAGTGCTGGAGGACTCCAGGGAACAGAGGCGCAAAGATCTTGCCAAGCTTAGGCAGGAGCCTTATTTCGGACGGCTTGATTTTCAGGGCAATGACGAGGAAGAACGCAAGGCACTTTATATTGGTAAAATCGGCGTAGACCGTGAGCAGGTAAGCGACCGTCCGCTGGTCATTGACTGGCGGGCACCGGTGGCAAGCCTGTTCTATTCGTTTACAGGAGGGACAGAAGCGGCCTCCTATGAAGCACCGGAAGGGCTGATTGAAGGGCTCGTCTACCTCAAACGCAACGTGGTCATCCGCAAGCAGATTCTGGAGCGGGTTGCGGATACGTATAACCGCGACAGTGATGCGCCGGCGGTGTCGGATGAATTCCTGGTGTACCGGCTCGGTGAGAACAAGGACAACCGGCTGCGTGATATCGTCTCGACGATCCAGGAGGAGCAGGACAAGATTATCCGGGCAGCGAAGAACACGGCGCTGATTATTCAAGGGGTGGCGGGAAGCGGTAAAACTACCGTCGCGCTGCACCGGCTGGCTTTTTTATTGTACCAATACAAGGATCAGGTCTCGGCGGAGAAAATGATTATTTTCGCTCCGAACCGGATGTTCCTGGATTATATTTCAGATGTGCTGCCGGAGCTCGGTGTCGGCAATATTGCCCAGAGCACCTTCCCGGACTGGGCGGCAGGTGTGCTGGGTGTGACTTTGCCGGAACAGGACGCTTCGGAAACGATGAACCGCTGGTTCGAAACAGCAGGAGCGATGCCCGTCATTACGGAAGAGACCCCGGGACGCTTCAAAGGCTCCACAGTGCTGATGAGTGTCATTGAATCCAGCATTAAACTGCTGGAGACCAGCGCCGTGCCTGAAGGGGATTTCAGCCCGTGGGACGGGGCTGTGCTGCGCCGCTCGATGATTCTGCGCTGGCATAATGAGGAATATGCGCCTTACCCTCCGGCCAAACGCAAGGAACGCGTGATGGCGCGGATTCACCGCTGGATCGAGATGGAGCTGAAGAAGAGCCCGTCGGCCGCTGCGCTGAAGGACCGCAAGAAAAAAGGTGCGGCCCGCGAGAAGGCGTACAGCGCCAAGTGGCCGAAATATGAGCCGCTGGCCATCTACAAGCAGATATTCCGCGCGGCGAAGACTCCGGAGGACTGGCCGGCTGAGGCGCCGGAAGAAATTCCGCAGGCTGTACTGAAGGAAACGGTGAAAGAGCTGAAGAAAGGTATTCTGCGCGAAGAGGATCTTCCGCCGCTGCTCTATATTCATTATCTTTTGAACGGCAATGAGGGAACCAAACGCTTCGATCATATTGTCATTGACGAAGCGCAGGATTTCTCCCCGTTCCAGATTGCCGTGTTGGATCTGTATGTGAAGGGCCATTCCTTCACCATTCTGGGTGACTTATCCCAGGGGATTCATGCCTACAAAGGGGTACATGAGTGGAATGAGATGCAGTCGCTGTTTGCCGGGGAGTATACAGCGTATCATGCGCTTACCCGCAGCTACCGTTCAACGATGGAGATTATTGAATTCGCCAACGGGATTCTGTCCGCCGGCGTCGGCAGCGCGCTGCTGGCCGTGCCGGTCTTCCGCAGCGGTAATCCAGTGCGGCTGATTTCCTATGAGGATGCGCAGCCGGAACCGCCTGCAGGCGGCGGTAAGCGGCTCAGCGCTGTCAGGAGCGCCCTGTCGTCGCTCTCCGGGCGCGAATACCGCACAGTGGCTGTATTGACACGCAGTCTGCGGGAAGCCGCTGAGCTGTACGCTGAGCTTGCCGGACAGTTCGAGGATATTCATCTCATTGACGGCAGCATCACCGAATACCGCGGCGGCTTGTCCGTACTGCCCGTATATTTGTCCAAGGGACTGGAGTTCGATGCCGTCATCCTGGCGGATGCGGACAGTGCGCACTACGGCGGGGCAGCCTGGGATGCCAAGCTGATGTATGTAGGCTGTACACGTGCCCTGCATGAGCTGTGGCTATTACATGACGGCGGGCTTCCGCATTACGTACAGCTGCTTGGAGAGGAAACCGTCTCCGGCTGGCCCGTACCTGAAGGGAATTAATTAACCTATTCGCATAAGCAATAACAGCTTTTTATTTTGGAGTAGGATCAACGTGTGCACTTGAGTGGACGCTCCGCTAACGCTTTTCCGCGGGTCGTCCGGTCCGATCCACTGTTTAGGCGGAAACGTATATGCAATCTTAAAAAACGCAAAAAAGAAACCTCTCTTTGGTGAAATGTATTAACCATTTCAAAGGAGAGGTTTCTTTGTACATATATAAGGATTTATTTGTTTCACTCAATCAATTATTCGGAAGCCGGCACACGGTAAGGTCAAAGGGAATAAATCCTTCTGATTTTGCCGAGTGTGGCTGAAGGAGAGTGATGAGGAGCATTAGTGGACCTCTGTCAAGAAAGTAGACGTCACACAAAGGTTTAACAAGTGAATAGCGTATCGTTACGGACAGCAGAGACGTTAAGCCAGCGGAAAGCAACTGAGTGCCGGTGCTTACGGACACCAGCGCCTTTATTCCGCCCGAAAAGTGGAGCTGGCACATGAAAAGTGGTGGATAAGGGCTGTGATGTCCGCAAACCTGTCAAAAGGGCCTATTATGAGTGGTTAAGGGCTGTGGTGTCCGTATGGGTCAGATTTGGCTTGTATTTGGACCCGAAGAGTTGGGGAAATCACACTCAAACTCCAGAAGTCAGCAGCAGGGTGAAATCAAAGGGATAAATCCCTCTGATTCCGCCGAAAGTGGGCTGTATGCAGGAATCAAAGGGATAAATGCCCCTGAATTCACTGGATGCGGGCCAAATGAGCAAATGAGGGGCATTAGTGCCCCTGAATTCACTGGAAGCGGGCCGAATGAGCAAATGAGGAGCATTAGTGCCCCTCATTATGCCGGATGCCGCCAGAAGTAGGCGAATGGAGAATGTGATGTTGGTCTGTTTGCGGAGCGTCCACCCAAGCAGCCGGTGATAGTTACCCAGAAAGGTTTAAGCCTTGCCCTTCGGCTCGAAGTGAAACCGTTCCACCTGTCCCTGCATGTCCGAGGCCATGGCGGAGAGCGCAGCGGAGGATGAAGTGATCTCCTCCATGGAAGCAAGCTGCTCTTCTGTCGCCGCTGTTACACTCTGGAAGGATTCCAGCGCGGCCTGGGCGATCTTGGCCATCTCCTGAACAGACGCTGCTACTTCTGCGCTGCTGGCTGACATTTGCTCGGTGATCGCGGATACTTCATGAATTTGCTCGCCTACATGCCGGGTGGACTGCTCGATCTGGTGGAAGGCCTCGCTGGCTTCCTGTGTAAGCGCCATTCCCTGCTCCACATCCCCGACCACTTTATGCCGCATCACATCATAGGCGCTGGCAATCAGGTCCACCATCTCAGAGATGGTCTCCTGGATTTGTCCTGCACTGACATTGGAAGCTTCGGACAGCTTGCGCACTTCACCGGCGACTACAGCGAAGCCTCTGCCATGTTCTCCGGCCCGTGCAGCTTCAATGCCGGCATTCAGCGACAAGAGATTGGTCTGCTTGGCAATAGCAGAGATGGCCGTGCTGGTCTCCGCCACCTTGGCACTTAATCCGTTAAGCTCAGCAATCAGCGTGCCGGACTGATGTACGGATTCGCGGATCGTCTTCATCTGTTCTCCGACATGCTGCATCTTGGCGCTGCCGGTGGAGACATCCTGTTCCGTCTGTACTGCGGCGCCCACTATCATCTCTGAGGCGGAGGCGATTTTTTGAATGCCGGTTGACATTTCATCCATCGTTATAGCCACTTCGGCGGAAGCATAAGCCTGGGTTTCCACACCACGGGTGGATTCCTCGACCAGCTCAGTCACATATTCGACCGCTTTGCTGTTCTCGCCGGTGCTGGCTGTCAGCTGTTCACTGGCTGCCGCCAGGTGGCCTGACGTTTCAGCGACCTCCTGAACCATTCTGCGCAGGGAAGACACCATCGTATTATAATTGCCGGCAAGCTGACCGATCTCATCCTTGCGGTTCGTTTCCACGGACTCATCCAGATAACCCTCGCTTACCCTTTTGGCCGAACGGTTCAAGCGTTCCACAGCGCCGGTAATGCGGCGGATGATAAGGAAGGTTACGATCGAAGCAAGCAGCAGAGAGACGACAAGCACGATACCTGACTTGTACAGAATCGGGTATACAGCCTTGGTGTATTCATTCTCCGGCAGCACACCGGCCATTTTGAATCCGGTCAGCTCGTTCGTAATGTAGAAGCCGTCCATTTGTGTATTGGCTGTATCGTCCTTGTAGGAGATTTTGCCTGCCGGGCCTTTGCCCATTTCAGCGAGCATCTGGCTTGTTGCTTCAGAAGCCACCTCCATGGTGGGGTGATAGATCACCTTGTTATTGCCGTCTAGAATATATACATAACCGCTGTCGCCCAGACTGACATTTTTGGTCAGCTCCATAAGCTCGTTCATGCTGATGCTGATGGTAACGGCACCCTTGCCGTCCGGAAAAGCCCTGGAAACCGGCAGAATGTAGCTGTTCGTCACTTTGGAGAAAATCGGATCAATAACCGATGTGGTCTCCGGTGACTTTAGAGCGTCTATGTACCAGTCCCGGATGCGGGGATCATAATCCTGCTGCTCTGAATCCGGAGCGAACATGTATTTACCTTCATCGTTGCCCAGGGCTACGATATCCACTTCAGGATGCTCCAGCTTGAATTTGTCGATCAGGCTGCGTACTTTTGCAGTATCGCTGGTGAGATCGGCGGCACTAATCTGGTAAGCAAGCTCATTCACACCTGCGCTCTCCAGCTGGATTAATTGCGAAAGGGTTTTATCGAGAATATGAATGCTTGAGTTTGTGGTCTCTTCCATCTTGGAGCGCAGTGCCGACTCTGAGGTTTCCGTGGATATGACAACCAGGGCAAGGGAGGGGAGCACAATGGCTATGATGATTAGCAGCATGAGTTCCGTTCTGAGCTTGGTGATGTGAAATACACGCTTTAAAGGATTCCGTGGGGTTGTCATAGAAGGTTCCTCCTGAATTTCTGAATGGATGGGGTTAAATTAATTTCCATATCTCGAAGTAAATAGATAATTTAATATATATTTCGACACTAATCGACTAAAAAATTAGTTTTTCGTCAAAATTTTTTTGACTAAAATTACGCTATGCCTTCCTCCTGAAAGTTATGATTAACGTGAGCTCAAGGTGGAGAACGATTATAACTATTCTTGAACTTGTAACCTGCGGATACCTGTGGCTTAATAATAAGTGTCCGGCCGGGCAAGATTACTTCTGGAAGGAGGCTGATGGCAATGTTTTCAGAATACGAGGTGGTTTCCGTCTAAGACGGAAGCCTGTTTAAGGGGAGGCCGCGAGGCCTCCTTATGTATAGATAGCGGCTATATATTTCAGGCTTAGCTAAAATATATAGCAGTACACTGACAAACCACTGATAGATTACTGATAAACAATGAATGTAGACGCTAACCGCAGGGTTTAATATAATGAATTTAGGTTATTTACCAAATTTGAGGAGAAGAAAGGAGGCAGGTGGCATGATTATCAAGAACAGCGCAGTGATCGGACTTAACGGAACACACCTGTTGAAGGAGGAACCAGAACGTGAGTTACGTAAATGGAAAGGATGTGCTCCCCCCGGGATTGCTCGAAGAGCTACAGGGCTACATCCAGGGTGAATTGCTATACATCCCGAAGAAGACGGAAGAGCGGGTACGATGGGGCGAGAACAGCGGCTCCCGGCAAGAAATTGCGAACCGCAATGAAGAGATCTTCTGTAGTCACAGCAGCGGCTGCTCGGTGAACGAGCTGCAGAAGAGATATCATTTATCCGAAGAAAGCATCCGCAAAATCATTTCAAAAATGCGGCTGGCACTGAACAGCTAGCCTGAATATTTGAAACAACCCCAACACATATAAGTTCTAAGAATAGAACAAAGAGCATGCTCCCGCCGGTGATGGCGAGGTCATGCTCTTTTTAATGAAAGCTGCGGGTATGGTATGATAGAAGGCAGCCAGTTATTTCTATCGAAGAAATAGCGAAATGCCAGATTACTAGCAAGGAAGTGGAGTTATGGATTTATTCTCGATGGGTGAAGATAACGGGAACGGGAACGGACGGCTGCTTGCAGACCGGATGCGGCCCGTGAATCTCGATGAATATATTGGACAGGAGCATATTGTAGGCCGCGGCAAGCTGCTGCGCAGGGCCATTGAGGCCGATCAGGTGTCTTCCATCTTGCTGTACGGGCCTCCAGGCTGCGGCAAAACAACCTTGGCTCATATCATATCGCATCATACCCAAGGTGAATTTGTCCGGCTGAACGCGGTGGAAGCCTCGGTCAAGGATGTCCGCGAGGTTATTGAACGCGCCCAGAGCAACAAGGCGCTGTACGGCTCGAAGACGATTCTGTTTCTGGATGAGGTACACCGCTTCAACAGCTCCCGTCAGGATGCGCTGCTGCCGGCAGTGGAGAAGGGGACGATTACCTTCATAGGCGCAACGACGGAGAATCCGTTCCATTATGTGAACGGGGCGCTTATGAGCCGCTCCACGCTGTTCCAGCTGGAGTCCCTGACCAGCGAGCACAGCCTGATTGCCATGAAGCGGGCGCTCGCCGATGAGCAGCGGGGCCTGGGGTTCATGGATCTGAAGGCGGATGAGGACGCGCTGCAGCATATCGCCACGATGGCTAACGGCGATATCCGCCGCGCCTTGAACGCGCTGGAGCTGGCGGCGATGACCACTGCCCCGGAGAGTGACGGCAGCGTGCATATCACACTGGAGGTGGCGGAGGAGTCCATCCGCCGGCCGATTGTCAAAGCGGACGAGTCTACGCAGTATGATGTGCTGTCCGCTTTTCACAAAAGCATCCGCGGCTCCAGCGACGCCGCCCTGTTCTGGTTCCTCTACGCCGTGGAGAAGCTCGGCATGGACCCGATGACCTTCATCCGCCGTCTGATCGCCGCGAGCAGCGAGGATATCGGCCTGGCTAACCCGCAGGCGATGGTCCAGGCTGTCAGTGCGCTGGATGCCTACCGCAACAACGGCTGGCCGGAGGCGAAGCTGAATATCGCCCAGGCAATCCTGTTTGCGGTAGAGAGCCCGAAATCAAACGGCGTGGTGATGGCAATCGCGAACGTCATGGATAGCCTGGAGGATCTGAAGTCGGCTGAGGTGCCGCTGCATTTGCGGGATACACATTATAAAGGCGCAGCCCAGCTGGGGCATGAGGGATACCAGTATCCCCATAATTTCCCCGGTCACTATGTGAAGCAGGACTATCTTCCGAAGGCGATCTCCCGGAGGGTGTTCTATCAGGCGACCGAGCAGGGCAACGAAGCGAAGATCCGCCATAACCAGCAGCTGCGGCGCGGGCAATAGTGCCCCACTCAGATGCATGGGAAGACCAATAAATGAAGAGAAGTAAAGTGAGACCACCGCATGCACTCAATGGCGGTGGTCTTTTATTTGCGTATCCGCTTGTGTATCTGAAATACATTAGCGTATTTTTCGGATGAGGGCACGGTAAATATGATAAAAATGGAAATTATTTGACAAAATGAGTTTGTTTTCGGTGAAATTAATTGTAAATATATAGAATTAAATTACTATATGTGGTATATGTGTAGATAGGAAGATTATTTCCTTAATTTGTAAGTGGGGGTGGGGGATGGAACGTACTGAATAGAATGTCTTATGAAATATCTTCAATGGACGCTGGGGAGGTATCTGCGCGTGAGTCACCCGATCGGGCTGAATGTAAGAATCGAAGGGAGATGAGTTAAGGTGAAGCAAACGAGACGGAAGACAGGCTGTATCGCAGCAGTGAGCTTAATGCTAACCTGCACTATTGCTTCAGGGACTGTTATTCATCCGCATGTCAGCAAAGCCGCAACCGCCGGGATTAATTATGCAGAGGCACTGCAGAAATCTATCTATTTCTATGAGACACAGCGGTCAGGTGATCTGCCGGAGAACAACCGTGTGGAATGGAGAGGCGACTCGGGGCTGCAGGACGGTGCAGATGTCGGCCACGATCTGACGGGAGGCTGGTATGACGCAGGAGATCATGTTAAATTCGGGTTTCCTATGGCCTACACCTCCACCATGCTGGCATGGTCGGTCTATGAATACAAGGATGGCTACGTGCAATCGGGGCAGCTGGATGAGATTCTGGACAATATCCGCTGGGCAACAGACTATTTTGTGAAAGCGCATACGGCTCCGAATGAGCTGTGGGGACAGGTCGGCAACGGCACGGCGGATCATAACTGGTGGGGACCGGCGGAGGTCATGCAAATGGCACGTCCTTCCTATAAGATTGATGCCGCGCATCCAGGCTCTGATCTGGCTGCGGAGACCGCTGCTGCGCTTGCCTCAGCTTCCATCATTTTCAGGGATTCGGATGCCGCTTATGCGGACAAGCTGCTGCTGCATGCCAAGCAATTATACAATTTTGCCGATACGTACCGCGGGGCTTACTCCGATACAATCACTGATGCCAAGCAGTATTACAATTCGTGGAGCAGCTACGCCGATGAATTAAGCTGGGGCGGCGTCTGGCTGTACTTAGCGACCGGTGAGCAGACCTATCTGGACAAGGCTACTGCCGCCAGCAATCTGTGGGGCACGAACCAAGCCGGAGATTGGGGTTATCAATGGACCCAATCCTGGGATGACAAGCATTACGGTGCGCAACTCCTGCTGTCCCGCATTACGGGTGATCCCAAATTCATTCAATCCACTGAACGGAATATGCAGTTTTGGACCACCGGAGTGAACGGTACCTCTGACCGGGTAGCTTATACTCCCGGAGGGCTGGCCCATCTGGACCAATGGGGGGCGCTGCGGTATGCGGCCAACCAGGCATTCATGGCCTTTGTCTATGCGGACTGGGTTTCAGATCCGGTGAAGAAGAGCACCGCCCAGACCTTTGCGGAGCGGCAGATTACCTATATGCTGGGCGATAATCCGCGGAGCAGCAGCTATGTGATCGGCTTCGGCACGAATGCGCCCCAGCATCCTCATCACCGCACCTCGCACGGCTCCTGGAGTGACAGCCAGACAACTCCTGCGAACCACCGGCATGTGCTGTACGGCGCACTGGTCGGAGGACCTTCCAAGACAGACAGCTACACCGATACGATCAGCGATTATGTCTCCAACGAAGTTGCAACCGATTACAATTCAGCCTTTACGGGCGCTTTGGCCAAAATGATGCTGCTCCACGGACAGGGCCAGCAGCCGCTTGTGAATTTCCCGCCGGCCGAAACGCGTGAGGATGAAATGTTCACCGAGACCTCTGTGAACGCCAGCGGCAGCAATTTTGTGGAAATCCGAGCGCTGCTCAATAACCGCTCCGGGTGGCCTGCCCGCTCCAGCAGTCAAATGTCCTTCAACTACTA
Source organism: Paenibacillus sp. IHB B 3415 (assembly GCF_000802655.2). NCBI lineage: Bacteria > Bacillati > Bacillota > Bacilli > Caryophanales > Paenibacillaceae > Paenibacillus > Paenibacillus sp. IHB B 3415. The sequence goes on from NZ_JUEI01000009.1 coordinate 82,630, forward strand.
TATGGACATAAGTGAGGCTGTGGCTGCAGGGTATGGACCTGCAGATATCACCGTCAAGGCGGGAGGCTACAATCAGGGGGCGACGGTCTCGCAGCTGCTGCCTTACGATGAAGCGAACCATATCTATTACACCAAAATCGATTTCTCCGGCACACCGATTTATCCGGGCGGACAATCCGCTTACCGCAAGGAGGTCCAGTTCCGGATTGCCGGGCCGCTGAACACCACCTTCTGGGACAACAGCAACGACTTCTCGTTCAAGGGAGTGGCTCCAGGTGCTTCCTCGGCGACGAAGAATCCGTATATTCCGGTATTTGATGCGGGTGTCAAGGTGTATGGGGAGCTGCCTCCCGGCGGCGGAACCCCCGGTGAACCCCAGGTTCCGGGCCGTCCGTCCGGCCTGCAGGCGGTACCCGGCAATGCCAGTGTAGCCTTGAGCTGGAATACGGTCAGCGGCGCCTCCCAATATACGATTAAGCGCTCTCTGGTGAGCGGCGGACCGTACACGGTGATTGGCACGGCAAACGGAGCCGTCTACAGCGACAGCGGGCTGACGAACGGATTGGACTACTATTACGTGGTGACCGCATCGAACAGTGTGGGGGAGAGTACGGCGTCTGCACAGGCCACGGCCCGGCCGCGCGAGACCACCCCGCCGGTTACTGGAGCTTTGCGTGTACAGTACCGTACCAATGACACAAGTCCCGGCGATTCGCAGATCCGCAGCCAGTTCCGGATTGTCAACACAGGGACCGAGACCATTGCACTCAGCGGTCTGAAGCTGCGCTATTATTACACCGTGGACGGGGACAAGCCGCAGGAATTTCACTGTGACTACGCTGTTGTCGGCAGCGGCAACCTGAGCGGAAGCTTTGTGAAGCTGGAAGCGCCGGTGTCCCTGGCGGATTCTTATGTGGAGATTTCCTTTGCCGCAGGGGCAGGAAGCCTGGCTCCGGGGGCGGATAGCGGGGAGATCCAGGTGCGGTTCAACAAGACGGACTGGACGGCCTACAATGAGAGCAATGACTATTCCTATGGAGGAACCCAGCAGACCTTCGCGGATTGGGAGAAAGCTACACTTTACCGTGCAGGAACGCTCGTATGGGGCTTGGAACCATAAATCATTCCAGAGAGGAAGTATGCCGAAATGATGAAGCTGAGTTCAATCAAGAAACCTGTCTCCATAGTAATGGTTGCCATCCTGATCCTTGCCCTCACAAGCGGTATCTTTAATGTCAGACCCGGGACAGCCAAGGCCGCTTCAGTAGAACAAACACGATTTCTGCAATTGTACGCCCAGTTGAAGGACCCGGCGAGCGGTTATTTCTCGGCGGAAGGCATTCCTTATCACGCGGTGGAGACCCTGCTTAGCGAGGCGCCCAACTACGGGCATATGACCACCTCCGAGGCCTATAGCTACTGGATGTGGCTTGAAGTGCTGTATGGCTATAATACCGGAGACTGGAGCAAGCTCGAAGCCGCCTGGGACAATATGGAGAAATACATCATCCCGGTTAATGAAGGCGACGGCGTGCAGGAGCAGCCGACGATGAGCAATTACAACCCGAACAGTCCGGCAACCTACGCCTCGGAGCTTGCCCAGCCGGATCTGTATCCAAGTGCGCTGAACGGCAAATATACGCCGGGCAAGGACCCGCTGGATGGAGAGCTGAAGTCGACCTACGGCAATAACCAGACTTATCTGATGCACTGGCTGGTGGATGTGGACAACTGGTACGGCTTCGGCAATCTGCTGAATCCTACGCATACCGCTGCTTATGTGAATACCTTCCAGCGCGGGGTGCAGGAATCCGTCTGGGAAGCGGTAGCGCATCCTTCACAGGATGACAAAACGTTCGGCAAGACGAATGAAGGCTTCATGAGCCTGTTCACCAAGGAAAATAGCGTACCTTCCGCACAATGGCGTTATACGAATGCTACTGACGCGGATGCGCGCGCTGTGCAAGCGATGTACTGGGCCAAAGACCTTGGCTACACCAATACGGTCTATCTGAACAAAGCCAAGAAAATGGGCGACTTCCTGCGCTATGGAATGTACGATAAGTACTTCCAGAAAGTCGGCAGTGCCGCTGACGGCACACCTGAAGCGGGAACCGGTAAGGATTCCAGCCAGTATTTGCTGGCCTGGTATACGGCCTGGGGCGGCGGACTGGGAACAACCGGGAACTGGGCCTGGAGAATCGGCGCCAGCCATGCGCACCAGGGTTATCAGAATGTGGTTGCAGCCTATGCACTGTCCACTGCAGACGGCGGCCTGATTCCGGCTTCGGCAACGGCCGGAGAGGATTGGGGCAAATCGCTGACCCGCCAGCTGGAATTCTACAACTGGCTGCAATCCTCTGAAGGAGCTATTGCAGGCGGTGCCACGAACAGCTATGGCGGCTCATACAGTGCTTATCCCGCCGGTACAAGCACCTTCTACGGCATGGCCTACGACGAGGCTCCAGTCTACCATGACCCGCCATCCAACAATTGGTTCGGGATGCAGGCCTGGAGCGTGGAACGGGTAGCCGAGCTGTATTACATTCTGGCTTCCAGCGGAGATACCACCTCGGCCAATTTCAAAATGGCCAAACGGGTGATTGAGAACTGGATTGACTGGTCTACAGATTATGCCTTTGCGGGCAGCCGTCCGGTAACGGATGCCGCCGGCTATTATCTGGACCTGCAGGGAAACCGGATTCTGGGCGGAGATGATCCGCAGATTGCCACCGTGTCCGCACCCGGCGAGTTCTGGATTCCGGGCAATGTGGAGTGGCAGGGCCAGCCGGATACATGGGGCGGCTTCAACTCTTTTAGCGGCAACAGCGGCCTCAAGGCAGTGACCAAAGATCCCGGACAGGATACCGGCGTGCTGGGCAGCTATATTAAAGCGCTTACGTTCTTTGCCGCAGGAAGCAAAGCGGAACACGGCAGTTATACTGCACTCGGCGGAACCGCTTCACAATTGGCCAAGTCCCTGCTGGATACAGCCTGGGGCTACAATGATGGACTGGGAATTACGACGCTTGAGAAGCGTGCGGATTATTTCCGTTTCTTCACCAAAGAGGTATATTTCCCTGCGGGCTGGACGGGTACCTTCGGCCAAGGAAACACTATACCGGGCAGCGCGACAGTACCTTCCGATCCGGCCAAGGGCGGAAACGGAGTTTATGCGAGCTATACCGATGTGCTTCCCGATATTAAAAATGATCCCAAGTGGAGTTACCTGGAAGGCAAGTACAATAGCTCGTACAACAAAACAACCAAGACATGGGACAATGGCGCACCTGAGTTTACCTACCACCGCTTCTGGTCACAGGTGGACATCGCTACAGCCTATGCGGAATACGACCGGTTAATCAATAACGGCGGCGGTCCAATACCGACAGCTACACCGACCACAACGCCAACGGCCACGCCAACAGCTACGCCGACGACAACACCGACAGTTACACCAACGGCCACACCTGCAGCAACGCCAACAGCCACACCGACAGTTGCGCCAACGGCCACACCAACAGCTACGCCGACGACAACGCCAACGGCTACACCGACGACAATGCCAACGGCTACACCGACGGTCACGCCAACGGCTACGCCTGCTGCGGCGAACCTGGTAGTTCAATACCGCACAACGGATACGAACGCCACAGATTCGCAGTTCCGTCCGCAGCTGCGGATTGTCAACAACGGGACGACAGCGGTAGATCTCAGTAAGGTCAAGCTCCGTTACTATTACACGATTGACGGAGAGAAACCTCAGCAGTTCAATGTCGATTATGCAACACTCGGCGGCAGCAATGTGCTGGGCAGCTTCGTGAAGCTTGATCCTGCGGTTGCAGGAGCGGATTATTATGTGGAGATTTCCTTCAGTGCCGGCGCAGGCAGCCTGGCACCCGGCGCGAACACCGGTGAGATTCAGCTGCGCATCAACAAATCCGATTGGAGCAATTACAATGAGGCTGATGATTACTCCTATGATTCAACCAAAACGGCTTATACAGACTGGAACCGGGTACCGCTGTACTTGAATGGCGTACGGGTATGGGGGGTTCAGCCGCAATAAGCTGAAATCCGGTAAAGTTAAAGTAATTCTGTCTGAGCATTATCCCGTACAATAACGAATAAAAGAACCTTCAGCTCCACGATCCGGTGGTGTTGAAGGTTCTTTTGTATTTATGGGGCTTAGCTCCGACAGGTGATGCAGTTACACCTGCGGCAGCGGCACAACCTTCTCGGCAGTCTCAATGGTTCCGCCGCCCAGACACGTATCACCAAGGTAGAACACCACAGCCTGTCCCGGCGTGATCGCCTTCTGCTGAACATCAAATGCAACATGCACGGTTCCGTCCTCCTGCTTCGTCAGCGTAACACCCTGATCCGGCTGGCGGTAGCGGAACTTGGCGGTGCACTTCAGCGGGGTGTCGCCAAGTGTATCTGCATCGATCCAGTTCACACCCGAAGCTGTGAGGCTGGTGGAGTACAGGCTGACATGCTTCTCGCCCTGTACAACATACAGGGTATTGCTTGCCAGATCCTTCTCGGCCACGAACCACGGTTCACCTGTGCCGGAGCCGCCGATGCCAAGACCCTGGCGCTGGCCCAGCGTGTAATACATGAGGCCGTCGTGACGGCCTTTGACTTCACCGGTGGCGATATCGACCATATTGCCCGACTGTGCCGGCAGGTATTGGCTCAGGAATTCGCGGAAATTACGTTCTCCGATGAAGCAGACGCCGGTGCTGTCTTTTTTCTTGGCGGTGTAGAGTCCGGCTTCCTCGGCAATTCTCCGCACCTCCGGCTTCGGCAGATGCCCGATCGGGAACATGGCCTTGGAGAGCTGATACTGGTTCAGTGCGTTGAGGAAATAAGTCTGGTCTTTGTTGTTGTCCACGCCGCGCAGCAGCTTGAACATGCCGTCCTCTTCCACTACCCGGGCGTAGTGCCCGGTAGCCACGTAATCTGCGCCAAGCTGCAGCGCTTTGTTCAGGAATTCCCCGAACTTGATCTCGCGGTTGCACATCACATCCGGATTCGGTGTCCGGCCTGCCTTATATTCTTCGAGGAAATAGGAAAAGACTTTATCAAAGTATTCCTTCTCGAAATTAACGGTATAGTAAGGAATATCGATCTGCTCGCACACGCGGCGCACATCCTCGGCATCGGTCTCAGCCGTACATACGCCGAACTCGTCGGTATCATCCCAATTCTTCATGAAGATGCCGATGACATCATAACCCTGCTGCTTCAGCAGAAGCGCTGTAACAGAGGAATCGACCCCACCCGACATACCGACGACGACACGGATATCCTGATTAGCTTTTGTCATCGTGATCACCATTTTCTATGCACAAAATACCGGCGTTCTGACTGAACACCCGGCTCATTGTGTATTATAACATACCTGTCTACCCCAAACAGGAGAAAGCTGTTATAAATTATAGCGGAAAACGGTTCAAAATTGACAATTTGTCCACCACTGGTGAACAAAATCGCGAATTATTCCCGTTGGGTGTTCCAAATGTGTCCAAAGATATGATAACATAAGCTGAGAGCAAACATCGGAATACGTTGATATGACATATCTCATGTCTAACCAGCGAAACAGGAACCACAGAACCAGCAACTAAACCGAAAGAGGTGCCCCTTTGAAAATATCAACCAAAGGACGTTACGGATTAACCATTATGATGGAGCTTGCCCTAAGATTTGGTGAAGGGCCAACATCACTTAAGAGCATTGCCGAGAAAAACGGACTTTCCGAGCATTATCTGGAGCAACTGATCGCCCCGCTGCGTAATGCCGGACTTGTAAAAAGTATCCGCGGCGCATACGGCGGGTATATTCTGTCCCGCGAGACCAGCACCATTACTGCCGGAGACATCATCCGCGTACTGGAAGGCCCGATTTCTCCTGTGGACTTCACAGAAGAAGATGACCCGGCCAAGCGCGACCTGTGGCTGCGCATCCGCGACAGCATTGCCGATGTGCTGGACTCCACCACATTATCCGATCTGATCAACTTCAAGGAAGAGAGCCACGCGGATAATTATATGTTTTATATTTAGCAGGGGCTTGAATCCTGTTGATTTCAAAGGGATTTTTGAAAAGTGTTACCCGCAAATTACCCGCATATTACTGATTCATTGCCCATTCAAAGTCGTCTGCAATTTCGTATTGCCGTTGCTTTGTTACATGGAGATAGATCAATTCAGTTACTTTAGAATTGCTTTTATGGCCGATACGGGCCTGGATCTCTGGTAATCCTACACGCGGATTCGATGCGAGTAGGGATACATGTGTGTGACGTAGGCTATGAGGTGTAAGCTGGGGTGGTAGCCCGGCTTTCCCTAGCACTGCTTTCATAATTTTAGGCATAGACGTAATTTGGATTGGATATCCTGGCAGGGATGGACACCAGAAGACGAAGTCATCTTTTGGGTTAAAGGTTTTGGCAGACAGTTTTTCTTCACGCTGCCATCCTTTTTGTAGCTCCAGAGCTTTAGCTACAGTGTCGCCAAAACTAATTATCCGTTCACTCTGATCATTCTTTGTAGGGATAAAAATGTAATCACGGACGCTTGTACCGTAAATCTGCTTGTTTACATCAATTGTCCGTTTTTCCATGTCGATGTCTTCCCACTGCAAGCCGCCGCTTCACTGATTCGTAACCCTGTATAGGCCAATACGACGAATAAAGCCCATAGGTTAATAGTTAATATGAACCTACACAACTGAAGAAAAGCTTTCAACTCGTCCTTCTCAAGAAATTTTGGGAGGACTTGTTTTTTCTCTCCCTTTTTTCTTGCTACTTTTTTATCTTTTGGGATTACGGCATCTGCAGTTGGATCGGATTCTATTAACCCATTTCTTTTGGCATGTTTAAACATGAGAGAAGCTGCGGTATGGACTGCTGTAATTGTATTTCGGCTTTTTCCTTCTTCCTTCAGGTTGTATAACAATTCTTGATAAAACCCCGCAGTTACCTCAGGTAAAGTAAAACCTCCAAATTTTTTAGTATGATTCCCAGTCCATACTTCCTGTTTTTAATCGTATTTCCGGTTGGCTCACGTTCAATAATGTAATGCTTAAGCCAACTTTTACGACGGTAACCGCTTCTGATGTGGGTTTGGGCAACGTCACAAACGAGAGTAAGGCTACCATGTTCGCAAGTCCAGCGCTGACTGGCGCACCTACGGCTCCTACTGCAGCAGCCGGTACCAATTCAACGCAATTAGCCACGACAGCATTTGTGGAGGCTGTCCGTGCTATCTTGGCTGCAGCAGATGCTCTTAAGGCTCCGTTAGCATCCCCTGCTTTCACGGGCAATCCAACAGTGCCCACGCAGGCTACCTCAGACAACAGTACAAAGGCGGCAAGTACCGCCTATGTTCAGTCTCAGGGATACCTTAAGGTAACTGACACCATTGACGGCGGCACATTTTAAGGAGGAGAGCGCAATATGGCAAATAAGATACAGTTAAGACGTGGCACTAAGGCGCAACTGGCAACGATTGGAGCCTTAGCGGCGGGGGAGCCTGGTTATACCACGGATAGCAAGGAGCTATTTATAGGTAATGGGGCCGGAGCCAATACACCTGTGGTTACAGCGACTTCAGCAGATATTACCTACTATGTCCGTACAGATGGTAATGATAGTAATACGGGGCTGGTGAATACTGCGGGCGGGGCATTTAAGACAATAGGCAAGGCAGTCAGTATGATACCTCAGACCGTTAATCATGTGGTATCAGTGAACGTTGCTGCGGGAACTTACGCAGAAAGTGTACTAATATCCGGTAAAATAGGCAGTGGATATATTGGGTTTACAGGTTCGTCTTCGATTGTTAATCATTCACGTTTGAAAGATGTCAACGAATTTTAGTGAATGGTTTCACTGCTACTTCAACAGCATCAAACGCTTTCTATGCTTATGATGGAGGAATGGTCAATTTTATTAGCTGCATAGTGAATGCTTCTAGCTCTAATACAGGAATTGGCATCTTTAATCAACGCGGAATAGTCGAGGGGTGTACGATATCTAATCGCGGAACCGGAATTCAGGTCGAGAAGGGGCAAGTAACCGTTGTGAATTGTACAGGAACCGGAAATTCCACGGCTATTCTTCCGAGTGGCGGGGCACTGGTTAACACTGCGGGGACTATAATGAACGGAGCGCTTGACGGCTCGAATGGAGGCGTTATTAACCCATGGGGAGATAATACCTCAGCACCACGTAGCTATATTTTCTCCAGAATATCAGCAGAACAAGCTATAGCCCAAAACGCTTTTACCAAAGTAGCTTTTGATTCACCATGGTCAGATCACTTGAGCGAGTATTCAGTAGTCAACAGAAGGTTTACAGCAAAGAAGAGTGGTATTTATTTGGTGGAGGCCGGTGTTCAAACAACATCGACTACGCCATCAGGGGCAGTCTTAGTAATGACAGTATACAAAAATGGCGGCAGATATAGAGATCTTGGTACGTATGTGAAAAGCGGAGCGATTGGGGAAATTCTCACACAAGGCGCGGTTTCGATGGAATTAACAGCGGGGGAACACCTTGAAATTTGGGTTTATACCAATGTTTCGGGAATGTCTCTTTATGGAAATCCTGACGGAATATTATGTCACTTCTCTGTTACGCAAATAGCTTAAAGGAGGGATAAAGATGAATATAGCACTAGCAATCATGTATCTACATCCTGGCGCTGATCCGATGAGGGACTTTATTGTGCAGGACAACGGCCCGGAGCCGGTGCTGCGACCCGGTGCCGAAGTCAAAGGCCGCGTCCGGTATGAGATTAAACGGCCTGAAGAAGGCGAGAACCAGTAGAGGGCGTACACTACCGTTACGGAATCGACTATAACCTGCTGACGGAGGGCGAGGATTACGACCTTGTAGAGCGTGGGCCGTATATCGCAGTGTGGAAGCTGGACGAGCCACAGCCCACAGAAGCAGAGCTGCAAGCAGCCTGGGAAGCCTACCAGGAGGCCGAATCCAACACCCCGCCGCAGCTGACGGAGATCGAGCAAATGCAGATGGATAATGCCGGTATATTGTTGGAGCTGGCCCAGACACAGGCGAGGCAAGAACAGCAGGAACAGAATCAGGCTGCCTTACTCCTCAGTCTTGTGATGGGAGGTGTATTGTAATGGACTGGTACGCATTAGTTAAGCGCTACTACGCTGCAGGGCTTTACTCAGCAGCGCAAGTGCAGGTATTTGTCACAGCCAAAAAGATTACAGCTGATCAGGCTACAGAGAATTACAACCAGCGCCGAATAGTAGGCGTTTTTATTTTGCCCTCGGAGCTGCTTCGGGGGCAATTTCTTTAGGGAGAAATCATAGAGAGGTCGGGGGAGTATGGATGATAAGGCTCACATCGTAAAGGCAGTGTCTGCAGCTGCTGGGGCAACTGTAGGCTACTTATGGGGAGGGTGGACCGTTATGTTACAAGCACTGTTGTGTTAGTCATTGTTGATTTTGTAACCGGATGGGCTGCCGCCTGGATAAAGGGAGAGTTACGGTCCATGAAAGGTTATATCGGCGTGGCCAAGAAGATATCCATTTTTATGTTTATTACCGTGGCACATGTAATCGATATGGTGTTAGGAGACATGCACTACTTGCGGGATGCAGTAGTGTTTTTTTATATGGCAAATGAATTGCTGAGCATTATCGAAAACGCCGGGAAGATGGGCGTACCGATGCCGCCAGTGCTGAGGGATGCTGTCGCAGTCCTTGAGAGCAAAGCAGGTGGCAAGAAAGAGGAGGCGAAACAAAACGATGTTGACGCTTGAACAGGTAAAGCTTAAATCGATGTCCAAGATTGAGAAATTGCATCCGGTCCTTGTAGCGGCTACGATGGCGCTTATTGAGCGCTGCTACGCCCGAGGAGTCAGTATAGTCATTACCCAGGGGCTACGGACCAACGCAGAGCAGGATGAACTTTACGCGCAGGGCCGGACCAAACCAGGCTCCATTGTCACCAATGCTAAAGGCGGAACCAGTTACCATAACTACGGAGTAGCTATTGATTTCGCGCTGCTTCTTAATGATGGCCGCGTTGTTTCCTGGGATACCAAACTTGACGTAGATAAAGACGGCATTGCGGACAGTACACTTGCAAGAAACCTAACATTAGATCAACGGAAGATATCGGAGG